>NZ_JSYD01000075.1:0-46676 GCF_054824005.1 Brevundimonas sp. GN22
CACGGAACAGCACGCGGGTCACCAGTTCCGACGTCGAGGAGGTGATGTTGACCGAACGCAGGCTGCGCGCCACGCCCAGCACCTTCAACTCGTCCGAGAAGCTGCGCGCGACGGGGCTGGTCACTTCGACCTCCTGCCCGCCACGGCCACCGCGACCGCCGGGACCACCGGGCCCGCCAGGGGCGTCGTTACCGCCCAGGGTGATCTTCAAAAGAGCGGCGACAAGCATCAGCGCCACGACGGCACCGGCCAAAATAATGAAAAAATGGCGCTTAAACACGCTCGAAACTCTCCCCGACAGTCTGCGGTTTCGCATAGCGCCTTTGAGCGGTGGCGCAAATGAAACTCATTTAACGCAGCGCAGGGAGTATTCCGTCGATTAAAATCGTCGCCACAATGCCACAATAGGCCCGTCGCCGGCATTCACCTTGCGGCCTGCAACGGTGGACCGCCAGCCGAACTGGGCAGACCAGTTATCCCAGTGGCGAATCGAACTGATTTCGGCTGTCAGCCAGCGCGCCCCGACCTCGTTCTGTTCGGCCTCGCCCTGACCGGCATAGACCTGAGCCATTATGGTGTAATGGCGGGCCATATGCATACCGGCGGTCGCCTCGATACGTGTTTCTGTAGGCAGCTCGTCGCGCCACCTGCGGGCGAGTTGAACCTCCACGAATTTGGAGCGCGACCCCACGAAGGTGTGGCCGGCGAGAAGGCGAAGATCGAACTCCTCGGCACCCTGACCGGGGGAACCCCACGCGGCATTGCGTCCATCGCTGTCTGTAACATAGGTCGCCTGTAGCGAGGCGACCGACGGTCCTTTCGAAAGGAACTGCCAGCGGCCGCCCAACTCGGTCGGTCCCATCCCCCTGAACGAGCGCATTCTATCATCAGCGTCCTGCCAGTCGGTTTTAAGCAGGACAGTCAGATTATCCGTCACTCCATACTCGGCCCAAAGCGACGCCACATGGTCCAGCCGCTCGTGATGAAGCCGCACCCTGTCGCCATCCTCGTCGAACCCGTGGATCGACCAGACCGGTTCGTATTTCACAATGGCCTGCCCCTGCCCCTTGGGCTGGTTCCAGGCTCCTGCAACGGCGCTGTGCGGCACAACCAGTGCCGCCGCACCCAGCGTCAACGCCCCCAACACCCCCCGATGTTGCATTAGGCATCATATCCCGGCGACTTGCGATCCAACTGACGAAGAGCCCCCGGCCACGCGAGGCTGGACACCATGCCAATCGCCTCTCCCTGATGGCGTGTCTCTTCCTGCGCGGCATCGGGTGCATGCAGGACATTTTCGATGCCCGACGAAAGCGCCGCGACCTGTTGTGCGCAGGCCCGCTCGAGGAAGAAGATACGAACCCAGGCCGCAGCGGCAGTCTCACCAATAGCTAATGTGCCATGATTTCTAAGCAACATCATATGCTTGTCGCCCATATCTGCGACCAGGCGTTCGCGTTCGTCATGGTTCAGTGCCAGCCCCTCATAGCCGTGATAGGCGACGTCCGCCTGTAACAGGCAGGCGTTCTGGCTCAGCGGTAGAAGTCCGTGCTGCTGCGCCGCGACGCCCACCCCCGCGACCGTATGCAGGTGAATGACAAAATGGGCGTCGGGTTTGGCTGCATGCACAGCCGAATGGATGGTGAAGCCTGCCGGATTGATAAAGCTGTCCGTCTCCTGAACGATGTTCCCGTCCAGATCGACCTTCACCAGCGAGGACGCCGTGATCTCTTCAAAATAGAGGCCATAAGGGTTGATGAGGAAATGCGTCTGCGGCCCTGGAACGCGCGCGGAGATATGGGTGAAAATCATATCGTCCCAGCCGTGCAGCGCCACCAGTCGGTAAAGCGCAGCCAGTTCGACACGGGTACGCCACTCGGCTTCAGACACGCTATGGCGGATCGTTGAAACTGTGCCGTCTGCCATGATCTCCTCCCGTCGCATTATTTACACTGAACACTGTTCCGTAGGAGCGCTAGCGTCAACCCTCGCGCAGCTTTAGAGTTAACGGTGTTTTCACTGGCGAATCGTAGCGTAAATCCCTGAACCTTCGGAGTTTCGCGCGTTTGTCTTCACCCGACCTGCACCTTTCTGTCCCCTCTCGTTCCGAGGAGTGGGCGAAAGTTATTGCTGCCGTTCGGTCGCGCCCTGCGGCGGACCAGACCCGTCTGGTGATGGGTGTCGCGGACCTCTACTCGCGCCATGACGCTTCCCCGCCGCAACTGGGTAAGCTGGCCGCGATTTTCATCGAGCTGGTACGATCCGTCGAAGCCCAAGTGCGACAGGGATTGTCCGAGCGACTGGGCGCTACCGATTGGCTGCCACACGGACTGGTCCAGATGCTCGCCAGTGACGAAATCGCCATTGCCCGTCCCGTCATTTCGGCCAGTCCTCTATTGAACGACGCCGACCTTCTGCATCTGCTGGCTTCGGCCTCGACCGAACACCGGCTGCAGATCGCCCTGCGCCCTGATCTGGGTGCCGCCGTTTCCGAGGCGATACTGAATACCGACGAGCCACTCCTACTGACCGCACTGGCGTCCAACGGATGTGCGCAGATGCCCGCAGACGGCATGATGCGTCTGGTCAACGCGTCAGAGCACATCATCAGTTTGCGACAGCCGTTGCTGGACCACCCCAAACTCACCGAGACATTGGCCGAGAGACTTTATCTCTGGGTGGGCGACATCATGCAGCAAGCCCTGTGCGAGCGTTTCCCGCATCATGCCGACCAACTGCGCTTGGCTGTTGATGACAGTGTTCGTGTACTGGCCGACGCCCGCGTCGCGCTCAAGATGCACGATACAGGTCGCCTTACACCGGTCAGCTTGCTGCGGTTCCTGCGCGAAGGTCGGCGCGGTCTATTCATGCAGGGGCTTTGTCTGCTGGCGGAGATCCGCACCGATGAAGCCGATGCAATCATCCGCCAGCCCAGTGCGCGGCAATTTTACCTCGTGTGTCTGGCAGCCGGTATTGATCGCGCAGCCTTCCCCGAAACGCTCGAAGGGTTGCGTCGCGCGGGCGTGAGTGTCCCGCCCCCCCTCATCGACACCGAACTCCGCCTCGGCGAGCGGGATCGATATCAGGCCAAACTTGAGCTCAGAGCCCTGCTGGACAGCGTCGCACACGCTCACATTTTCCACTAAGTGACGGGTATCGTTTGACACTCGGTGAAAGCTCGGCTTGCCTGTCGCTGTGACTCAATCAACGCCCCTACCCACCCTGCACTTTGTCGCCAGCGATCGCCCCGAGGCACGCGAGGCGTGCAAAGAACTGCAGGATCGGTACGGCATCGTGCCGCTGGAGCAGGCGGACGTGATTGTCGCGCTCGGTGGTGACGGCTTCATGCTGGAAACCCTTCACGCCAATCTGCGGGCTCGCAAGCCGGTCTACGGCATGAACTGGGGCTCGGTCGGCTTCCTGATGAACGACTATGCCATCGAAGGCCTGCCCGAGCGCGTGGCCGAGGCGGATCGTACCATCATCCACCCGCTGCAGATGGATGCATGGGCCCAGACGGGCGAAGTCCACAGCGGCCTCGCCATCAACGAGGTTTCGCTCCTGCGCCAAACCCGCCAGACCGCCAAGCTGCGGGTGACAGTTAACGACCGTGTGCGTTTGGAAGAACTGACCTGCGATGGATGTCTGGTCGCGACCCCGGCGGGTTCTACGGCATACAATCTCTCCGCACACGGGCCGATCATCCCTCTGGATGCGCCGAGTCTGGCTTTGACCCCGATCAGTGCCTTCCGCCCGCGCCGCTGGCGTGGTGCCCTGCTGTCCCACACGGCACGCGTCCGTTTCGAAGTTCTGGAAGCCGAAAAGCGTCCGGTTTCCGCCACTGCGGATAATTTCGAAGTGCGCAACGTTAAGGCCGTCGAAGTGCGCGAACGCCGTGACATCAGTCTCGTTATGATGTTCGACGCTGGCCGTACCTATGAAGAACGTGTGCTGGCCGAGCAGTTCGCCGGTTAAGCTTAGAGAAAATCTTAAGCGTAAGCGTTCAGGTTACGACGCCTATAGAACTGTAAGGACTGCTCCCCGTGTCCCAACCGCCTGAAATGATCCGACGCCCAAACACCTTGCGCACCAAGCTGGGTGGCGGATTTGGCGGAATTGATGCCGCAGCGGTCGCCCGCGCCGAAGAGGCCCTGAAAGCCCTGTCGTCACAGTTCGACCAGTGGCTGCAGGACGAGATCACCAAGCTGGACGCTGCCGAAGCCGTCATTCGCAATGAAGGCTTTACCGAAAAGGCTGCTGAAGGCCTTTATCTGCGCGCGCACGATCTCAAGGGCCTGGGCACCACCTATCAGTACCCACTGGTCACCCGCATTGCTGGGAGCCTGTGCCGGTTGATGGATGATCCTGTCCAACGCATGAAGTCGCCTTGGCCGCTGATCGAAGCCCATACCAATGCTATTCGCGCCGTCGTGCGCGATGGCATTCAGGATGAAAACCATCCTGTCGGTGTCGAACTGGCGACCGCACTAGAAGCCGAGGTTCGCGCCCTGGGGCTTTAAGCCACACGGGCCTTGAGTGCGACGGTGTCCGCAGACGGCACCATGTCCAACCGCTCCATCAGATAATCCAGATCGGCACGGCCAATGGTGTGCATCTGGGTCATGAACCGTTCCAGCATGCGCTGACGGAACGCCTCCGCATCCAGATTTGCCCCTTCGGCCTGAATGGCGCGCCACGTATCGACGCCCGAGCGGAAGGCCGCAAACAGGCGCGGCGGCAAGCCCGCGCGATCATAGATCGCTCGCAAGCCCAGCGGCCCCGCGTCATGGATCATCAACCACGCGCGGTGATGGGGCACCTGTGCCAATATCGACAGCCCGTGCTCGAACAGGGCCATCTGCCCACGCGCAACGGCGCGCAGCAGTAAGGATGCATTCAGCGCCTTGCGTGCATAAAGCCCGCGCACAAACTCCGGCAGGTTCTCGGCCCGTATCGACTCATCTATCAGGTCCAGCGTGGCCCGTTCGCGGGCGAAGTCCGACAGACGCACCGCCGTATTCAACGGCACCTGATGGCGCTGAACGAGGTGGTGTTTGACCTGTTCGGTTGCCAGCACGACCAGACGATCGACAATGGACGGCGGCAAAATATTTCGATGTGCCAGCAGGTTGATCGTCTCGGCATCATGCCCAAAGCGGTCAATCGCGATGCCCATGGCACGCTCCGACACGTCGGCATTGTCGTTGGCCGACAAGGCGCGGACAGCCTCGACCACCGCCTCGGAGGCAATCACCTCCGCCACATCGCGGCTGAGGGCCGGGCGCGAGGCGACGGCCACCTGCACATGGGTGCGCCCTGCCCGCACAATGGCCATAAGGTCTTCGTCAGAAAATAACGGCGACTGGCTAATCAGCGGGATAGCAATCGTTTCGACATCCCCCACCAAACGCATCGCCACGTCGTGGGGCATCAGGTCAGACGACCTCAGTGTGATGACCAATGCCCGCCGCACCAGTTCCGCGACATCGCGCGAGAGGAAGGTGATGATTTTCCGGGCCGCCGCGCGCTCTTCCTCGCTGAGCTCCAGCTTGAGCATGCTGCGACACAGTTTGTGGGTGGCAGTTGCACGTTCTTCTTCGACCTCTGACCGTATCAGAAGCTTCAGATCACTATCGCTGAGCGCGAGGGAGCCACTGTTCATGATACCGCTCTCGGACGGAAGGATGGGAGTCTTAACCCAAGCCTAGCCATAACGACGTTAAGCGGTCGTTACGATTTGATACAGATATCAAACGTAATGCGATTGTCCCGATTCGGAACAGTCAGTTCTTTACGGCTTCACTGAACGCGCCGCCAAAGTGCGAGCCCTCGCCTTGGCTCAGCAGCAGGGACAGTAGGCCCTGGTCCTGTTTCAGCCGATCCATACGCGCGGCCAACGCCATATCCTTGGCACCCATAGCCGGCGCGGCAGGTTTTGCGTCGGGCAGGACGGGCGTCGATCCACCGGCCGTGCTTTGGAGGTTGGCATACACCTCGGCCACCGTCGCAGGGCGTCCCTGACGATAGAAGATCGAGCGGTTGGACGCAGCAGCCTCGGGGAACAGGTTGACCGCATTGCCGTTGGGGGACGACCGCATCGCCTCCATCAGCTTCGCAGCCCCTGCGGGACCAAGGAAGTGCGCGGCATAGAGATCACCGCCGTTCGGCGTCATCCCTGTCCTGCCCCGCAAATAGGCGGCATTGGAGGCTGTCAGCTCGCCCGCCATGACAGAGGCCGCCTGCGGATCAAAGCGAAGGTCCAGCACCACATTGCGGGCCGATCCCCTCACCTGCCAACGGCCGTCATTGCCCTGATAGATCAGGTCCGCGTACTGGCCATAGCCATGCTTGGCACCGTGCTGTTTGACGGTCGCAAGCCACGTCTGCTCGATGAACTGGAACAGGCCGGAAGCCGACGAAGTGCGGGCCTTGGCGTCAGGGTTGAACCCGCTTTCACGACGCGCCGTCTTCATCAGGAAATCGAAGTCGACCCCTGTTGAGGCAGAGGCGCGCCGGATGGCCGCCTCTATGCCTGATGAAGATGGAATCGCTCTGACGCTCATAGGTCAACGGTCGCTAACCAAGGTTAACAGAACCCTAACACGGGACCTCGTGCATTAACGAATCAGTATCATCCAGACCAAGGTCGGACACTTGTCCACAAAACGACGTAATTTGAGATGCACCTTTGCCATAGGGCCCGGGGGGGCCTGCGATTGGAGGCGCAGATCATGATGATGATGACACGTGCCGCTGGCGGAGCCGATCTATCCGCCCTGTTGGGTCCACGGCCGACGACCATGTCGTCGCGCAAGACGTGGATCGCAGTGCTCTCTGTGGCCCTTGCGGCCCATCTGGGAGCTGGTTTGTTCCTGTATCACCAGAAGTTCGAACTTGCTGCCACGGCACCAACCGCACGGGAGGTACCGCCGACGGTCGTGGTTCTGGAGCGTCCCATCATCAAGCCCGAGGTAAAGCCGGACACGCCTGCGCCCGCAGCAGCGCCGCCGCTGCACTGGCCCGATAATGTCATCGAGACAGACGTCCCGCCCTTGGTCGCGACGCCGTCGCCCGTAACCACGCCGGATACGGGGCCGGTGTTCACGATCACCGAACCGGCCACCAGCACCACGCCGGGTGACGCCGTTCCGCCGCCCAGCCCGCCTCGCGCCCCCTCGGTGATCAACAACCCCGACTGGATCAAGCGCCCTACGGCAGACCAGTTGATGCGGGCCTATCCCGCCGCGGCCCTCGACCAGGGGCTGGCCGGCAGCGCGACGCTGAACTGCTCGGTGCGGGTCGATGGTACGCTCAACGACTGTCAGGTCAGCAACGAGACGCCCGAGCGCAAAGGCTTTGGCCGTGCTGCGCTCAGCCTGTCCCGTCAGTTTCGTATGAGCCCGCGCACAGTGGACGGAGCGCCGGTTGACGGTGCCCGCGTCGCTGTCGCTATCCGCTTCAATGTGACGGATTAAAAGGTCCGCGAGGGATCGAGGGCTGCCTCCGGAAGGGACAGTCCCTCGAGACCGGCCACCACCTGCCCCGCCACCAGCGGAGCCAGCAACCACCCATTACGGCGGGGTGCCAACGCCACGTGCAGACCCCGGGCAACCGGACCCGCCATGGGCATGCCATCCGGCGATGCGCCCCGAATGCCTGCTCGCCATTCCATGTCGATCTCGACAGGCTCATTACCCAGCAGCGCCCATGCCGCGTTCATCATCTGCTCGCAGAGCTGCGCATCGGTCGCGACCTCGCGAACGCCCGTTTCCATTGTCGCGCCGACCACCGATCCGCCTTCATAGGAGCCCGCGTTGACCGGAGCGATATAGGCCCCCGGTCCGCGAATGACGTGATCGGCCAGACGCTCGTGCGTAATACCGATCTGGCCTCGCACGGGGATAATCTTGCTAATGAGTGCCGCCAGCACCTCGGGCATGCCATCAATGGCAGCCGCCGCACCCGTAGCAATTACCACATGCGGTGCGGTGATGGAGCCTGCACCAAAATCCACAGTCCAGACATCGTTTTCGAAACGCACGGCCTTCGCCGTCGCATTAATCCGCTCAACGCCTTGGGACAGAACGGCGAGTGCCGCCTCGGGGTCCAGTTTGGCGTCCTCTTCGGTCACGATCCACTGGTGGTCGGGCAGATAGGTGTATTCAAACTCGTTGTTCTCCAGCGAGGTTGCCAGTCTGTCGGCACCCTCGCCGCGCCATTCGGCGGGCATGTGCTGGAGTTGGATGCCCGTGCGCGTCGCAAAGTCCGCCCATAGCACGCGGCTGCGTTTCAGAATGGCGGACTGCTCGCGTGACAAGCCGTCGATGGCCGTTTCCATGGCCGGAGCAATCATGCCGGCAGCAATGGCCGAGGCCGCGCCACCCTCGGGCGCAACCACAGTCACCTTATAACCGGCAAGGCGTAGTTCCGCCGCCGTGGCGAGGCCAAACGCACCTGCACCAAGGACGACAACATCAGACGAAGCGGAGGGAGAATTGATAAGGGGCACGGGCTGTCATTCGACCTCCCGCGCCCCGATTTCAAGCCGTTTTTTAGTCGGACTTATTCCGCAGCCATGCGCGAGGCGCGGGCCTCTTCCAGACGCTTCGTCAGCGCAGCGTGCTGATCCCACAGGGCCTTGGGCAGGCGATCACCGAACTTCTCGTAGAAGGACGGGATCAGGCTGGCTTCCTCGGTCCAGACGTCGGCGTCGACGTCCAGCAGGGTCGAGAGCTGGGCTTCGGTCAATTCCAGACCCGACAGGTCCAGACCCTCGCGGCTAGGCACGCGGCCAACGGCGGTGTCCACGGCGGCACCCTTGCCTTCCAGACGCTCGACGATCCATTTCAGAACGCGGGCGTTGTCGCCAAACCCCGGCCAGACGAACTTGCCGTTCTCGTCCTTGCGGAACCAGTTGACGAAGAAGAAGCGCGGCAGCTTCGAAGCGTCCGGAGCCGAAGCGCCGACCTTGAGCCAGTGCGCGAAATAGTCGCCCATGTTGTAGCCGCAGAACGGCAGCATGGCGAACGGGTCGCGGCGCAGCTCGCCGACCTTGTTTTCAGCCGCAGCCGTGCCTTCCGAGGCAACAGTCGAGCCGAGGAACACGCCGTGCTCCCAGTCAAAGGCTTCGGTAACGAGCGGCACAGCCGAGGCGCGACGACCACCGAACAGAATGGCGTCGATCGGCACGCCAGCCGGATCTTCCCATTCGGGGGCGATTGACGGGCATTGACCGGCCCACACAGCAAAGCGGGCGTTCGGGTGGGCGGCAGGCTCGCCCGAGGCCGGGTCGTGCGGCTGGCCCTTCCAGTTGGTCATGCCTTCCGGCACTTCCTTGGTCAGACCTTCCCACCACACGTCGTTGTCGGCGGTCAGGGCGACGTTGGTGAAGATGGTGTCTTTCACCAGAGTTTCGAGCGCATTTTTGTTGGTGTTGCGGCTGGTGCCCGGTGCCACGCCGAAGAAGCCCGCTTCCGGATTCACGGCATACAGACGACCGTCTTGGCCGAAACGCATCCAGGCGATGTCATCACCGACCGTCTCGGCCTTCCAGCCGTCCAGCGCCGGTTGCAGCATGGCAAGGTTCGTCTTGCCGCATGCCGACGGGAATGCGGCCGCAACGTACTTCACGACACCTTCCGGCGAGGTCAGCTTCAGGATGAGCATGTGCTCGGCCAACCACCCCTCGTCACGTGCCATGATCGAGGCGATACGAAGGGCGTAGCACTTCTTGCCCAGAAGAGCGTTGCCGCCATAGCCCGAGCCGTAGGACCAGATTTCGCGCGTTTCAGGATAGTGGACGATCCACTTGTCGTCGTTGCACGGCCAGGCGACGTCGGCCTGACCTTCGGCCAGAGGTGCGCCCAGCGTGTGCACAGCCGGAACAAACACGCCGTCGGTGCCCAGCTGCTCCAGAGCGCCCTTGCCCATGCGGGTCATGACGCCCATCGACAGGGCCACATAGCCGCTGTCGGTGATTTCAACGCCCAGAGCCGAGATGTGCGAGCCCAGCGGGCCCATGCAGAACGGCACCACATACATGGTGCGGCCCTTCATGCAGCCGTCGAACAGCTTCTCCATGCGGTCACGCATTTCAACCGGATCGGCCCAGTTGTTGGTCGGACCGGCGTCGGCCTCTTCTTCCGAGCAGATAAAGGTGCGGCTTTCGACGCGGGCGACGTCCTTGGGATCGGAGGCAGCGTAATAGCACCCCGGACGCTTGGTCTGGTCCAGCTCTTTCAGCGTGCCCTTTTCGATCAGGTCGGCAATGATCTGCTGCTTTTCAGCTTCAGACCCATCGCACCATTGAACGCGATCCGGCTTGGTCAGGGTTGCGATCTGCTCCACCCAGGCGACAAGGCCCTGATGTTGCGTCGGGGCCGGGAAAAGGCCGGGGATCGATTGGCTCACGTCTGCTCTCCTGAGTCCTTACCGTCGTCCGTACTCAACGACGGATCGCGTGCTGGATCACGCATAGTTACGGGCGAAATGGCCTGTCAGCGACGCAAGGTCAACCTTCATAACGCCATTCCGCATTGCAGCAATTTCCGTAGGTTGTGCCGGATTTTATTTTCTCGAATGGGCTTAGAGATTTAGCGCCCCAACCGACAGGTACGCCTCCCTATTTGCGACTGTGGATTGTGTGCACGCTCCGCACGGCGGAGTGTCCGATAGTCGGCAGAGGCCAAACCCGCGTTCGACCGCACAGATTCGCTGCGCTCGGGACTATAGACGCGGGCCAACAACCGCTAGTTTCGGCCCATGCAAACGATGGATAATCTGGTCGCGACGCCACAGGGCGCTCTGACATCTCCGGCAGCACAGCGTAACGCCGACGCAATCCTGCAGCGTCTGAGGCCCCACCTTCCGGCCAAGGGACGTGTGCTGGAGATTGCTTCCGGCTCGGGCCAGCACGCTGTCCATTTCGCAAAAGCCCTGCCAGACATTGATTGGCAGCCTTCCGATCCCAGTGCGGAAGCCCGCGAGAGTATCGACCTTTGGGCCAAGGCCAGCGCACTGCCCAACCTGCAGCATGCCATGGCGCTGGACATGCTGGACCAGAGCCAATGGCCGCAAGATTCCTACGATGCCATCGTCTGCATCAACATGGTCCACATCAGCCCGTGGGCCGCGACCGAGGGGTTGATGCAGTTGGCAGAGCGGGCCTTGCCGCGCGGGGGCTTGCTCTATTTGTACGGCCCTTATCGGGAGGAGAAGGTGCCGCTGGCTCCTTCCAATGCAGCCTTCCATGCCAGTCTGAAATCGCGCAACCCCGAATGGGGCCTACGTGATCGCGCTCACGTCTCCGCACTGGCCAAACAGCACGGACTGCTCCCGACCTTGCGGGCCGAAATGCCTGCAAACAACATCAGCCTGATGTTCCGCCGCTTCTGACGCTTTCTTTACGGTGCTGCACGGCTTAAACAGCCCGCCCTGACAGGAGACCCCCATGGCCTTTACCCGCACCTACGACGGCGACGAACCGGTTCGCATCAACAAGTGGCTGGGCCAGTCGGGCGTCTGCTCGCGCCGCGAGGCCGAAGCCCTGATCGCCGAGGGCTATGTCACCATCGACGGCGAACAAGTTACCGACGCGGGCCGCAAGATCGAAAAGGGCCAGACGCTGGTCCTGAACAATGATGCCGAAGAAGCCCTTCAGGCGGGCGTCACCATCATGCTGCACAAGCCGGTCGGCTATGTCTCGGGTCAGCCCGAGCCGGGCAAGATTCCGGCTGTTCGTCTGCTGTCGTTCAAGAACCGGGCGGACGAAGGCTATATCCCGCGCCGTGATGAATCCCTGCCGCCGATTGGGCGACTGGACGAGGACTCGCGCGGTCTGCTCCTGGTGTCGTCGGACGGCGTCGTCGCCAAGGCCGTGATCGGGCCGGAGTCAGATCTCGACAAGGAATATCTGGTCCGCGTGTCAGGGGACATCACCGCCAGCAAGCTGGACAGGTTGCGCAATGGTCTGGAACTGGATGGCCGTCGCCTGCGCCCTGCCAAGGTGACGCTTATCCGGGGTCAGGACCTGAAGTTCATCCTGAAAGAAGGCCGCAAGCGCCAGATCCGCCGTATGTGCGAACTTGTTGGCCTGGAGGTCGTGGACCTGTTCCGCACCCGCATCGGCCCGCTGCATCTGGGCACCCTGCCCGAAGGCAAATGGCGTCACATTACCCCCGAGGAACGTGACGCCCTGATCAAAGCCAGCGTCGCCTAGATCGTCAGCTCTGCGCTGATTTTTACCAGCCGCTCCAACTCGGCCACATGGGCCTTGAACGCCTTTTTGCCGCTCAGGGTCATGGATAGCCACGTCCGCTGTCGACCTTCAAAGGGGGCTTTGCGCACGGCGACATAACCGGCCTCTTCCAGCGCCTTCACGTGTTTGGATAGGACAGAGTCCGAGACCTTGATGGCATCGCGCACCACCGCGAACTCGGCCTCTGCTGCCGACAGGATGGCGCAAATCTGCAGCCGTCCCGGCGCGTGGATCAAAGGATCAAATACGGGCGCTGTCATTTCAGATCCCTCACGTCTTTGCGGTACAGGGCCATCCACACCCGCATGCCGACCAGACCCAGCACGGCGGCAACAATCCCGCAGACGATCGGCACCCAGATGATGTCCTGCACGCGTCCATACCAGACGCTGATGGCCATCAACCCGAGCAGCAGGCCTGCCAGTCCGAACGCAGCCCAACGGGCACGCTTGGGGCCGTAGCCGTTAACCCACATGCCAGTCTCGGCCTGCCATTTGCGCATGATGAGGACGAGGATGGCGATAGCGACTGCCGTGCAGGCCACGCCAATGGTGGTGCCCAGCCCCTGCCCTGCGACCAGCAGTCCACAGGCCGCCGCATAGCCGGCGTCATACCACCAGGGCCAATAGTCCATCTTGCCGAGCGCCTGCTCGCGCGTCTCGCGGATGCTGTTCAGAGCCTCCATCGCGCCAGCGCCGTCAAACTTTTCATGGTCGTTGGTCATCAGCGTTTCCTCACTTTCCATACTGGAAAATGACACCGACTTTCCAACTTGGCAAGTCGTAACTTTCCAAAGTGGAAAATTACCTTACAGCAAAACCCAGTTATGTTGAGGGTATTTACGCCAGAGCTTCAAACCAACGTTGCAGCATCACCGTCTCGGCACGCTGGGTGGCGGCGCGGGCAGCGGCTTCTTCGTCAATGCCCCAACGCTCTTCGGTGAAGGCCTCGTCCAAGCGAGACAGATCATAGGCAACCTCGCCCGTCAGCTTTCCCTGTTGCAGGGCCAGACCCAGCACGGCTGAACCCAGCAGCGGCACCGCCATAGCCAGACCCGACAGGTGGAAATGGTCCAGCGACAGAGCCAGCGACTTCACCTTGTCCAGCGAGGCCTGATCCTGTGGTTGATGGACGATGCCCTGAACCGGGACCAGACGGATGCCGTGCTCGTCCTCGGCCCATTTACGCCATGCGCCCCACTCGCGCTCCTGACGCTCGATCAGGGATTGCGGGGCTTCGGCGAGATAGCAGGTCAGGTCGTTACCGGCATAGGCGGTGATCTCGTCGGCCACCGCCTCCATTACCTCGACCACGCGATCGATCGCGGTCGAGGCTAGACGGGTGGCAGGCATGGTGCCCGGTTCAAGGAACTCGCCCTGCGCGTCCCATTCTGCGGCCACCAGTTTCGCCGCAGCCTCGGTGGGCAGGACCAGCTTGCGGTGCGCAGGGGTTTTCGGCGTGCGACCATCCAGAACCACCGCCCAGCCCTCTTCGGTTTGAACGACGCCCGCTTCTTTCCAGAAGCGTTTGATGCGCTCTTCGGATTCCTTGAAGCCTTTACGGGCGGCGACGTTCGGGTCCAGCGGTGGGATATGGCTCATGGTCTTAACTCGGTTCTCAGGCCGCGAGGGCCGTTGAGGCAAAGCGGTTCAACGCCGCCTGCAAATCTTGGAAATCATCGGCAACGTGAACGGCACCTGCCGCCAGTTGCTCTTCGACGGTGTGGAAGCCCCAGCCGACGCCCTGCCCCGCCACCTTGGCGTTCACGGCCATCAGCATGTCGTGGCTGGTATCCCCGATCATAACCGTTCTGGCCGCGCAGGCACCATTGCGGTGCATCGCCGCCAGCAGCATCGACGGATCAGGCTTGCCCGGACCATCGGACGCACAGTGCGCCGACAAGAACAGGTCGCCCCACTCCGGACGGGCCAGATTGCGCGCCACGCCACGGCTGTTTTGTCCGGTCGCAATGGCCAGCTTCCAGCCGTCCTTCTTCAACTGGCGCAGGGTCGGCATTACGCCATCGTACAGCGGCTCTTCGTGGCCCGCTTCATAACGGTCGCGGAAGCTCTTTTGGAAGGCGGCAACGAACTCGGCCAGTTCGGCCATGGTCAGTTGCGGCTCCAGCGTGTGCAGCGCCTTGTCCAGCGTCAGACCCACAATCTGGCGCACGCGGTCATAGCTCGGCTCGGGCAGGCCCAGAGCCTTGGCTGCCTCGCACGCGCCGATGTGGATCGAGCTACGGCTGTCGACCAGCGTCCCGTCGACATCGAATACAGCCAGCGGGGCATCGGAAGCGGTCATAAGGTCAAGCACTCAGACAGGGATCAGATCGAAGGCGATGGTCAGCCGGTGCCGCTCGTCTTCGAACGGCAGGGTTCCATGCCACATACAGGACGGAAACAACACCAGCTTGCCCGGTTCCGGCTTTTCGACCTTTAGCGGTTCAAGCGGCGTCTGCATCCGATATGGGGGCACGCCAAAGCCGATCCAACCCTCGGTCCCGCCGCGATCCACCGCCGTTGGCAGATCAATGTAGCAGGCCGACGACAGCCAACCGTTGGAGTGGATATGCGCTTCGTGGAAGCCACCCGACTGCAACCGCACCGACCAGCAGCCGACGATCCGGTAATCACCCGTATTGCGGCTTCGCACGGCATCGCTGCCTGTACCCATCGCCGCGAGATGGCGACGGATCGGACCGTCGATGGCCTCGAAGAAGGCCTGAATGACGGGATCGTCGACACGGCGCAAATCGACCGGCGTCTGCGAACCATGACGCAGGCTCTGACCAATGGGATGGCGCGAGAAACTGTGCTGCGCCTCCAGCGCCTTGGTCAGGTCCGCCAGATAGTCCGAAAGCGTATCCCAACCCTGTGGAGCGTCGATCGTCATGCCGCGGATCAAACCATCGGCATCGTCCAGTCCTGTGGGATTGGGACGCCCCGCCATGCGCATCGCCGTGGCGTGGATGGCCAGAGTGGCTTGGTCGTGACCCGCCACGCGGACCAGTTGATCCATGATGGCAACCGCGTCTTCGGCCTGTCCGCTGACCAAGTGGCATTTGGCCACAGCCGTCCAGGCCGGAAGGTCGTTGGGAACGATCTGCGTCGCCGTTACAGCGTGGGCCATGGCCCGCTCGACATCGAAATCCAGCGCAAGGTGCGATGCGGCGACCTCGACGGCGGCGTCTCGCAGTGCGGCCTTGGTCCTTCTGGCAACCAGATCGTCGTAAACAGCTTTGGGATCAACACCGACATAGGCGTTGAAAACCGCCAGCGCGCGCAGCAACGGCGAACTGGCCGGAAACTGCTCCAGCGCCTGCTCGAACGGCTCACGCGCCGCCTCGACGGCACCGCCTGTCATCCAGATCTGCTGGGCAAGTTCATTGACCGCTTCGACGTAGTCGGGCTTTAGGCTCAGTACCTGACGATAGGCGTCGATGGCTTCATCGGCCTTGGCTTGGGCCTGAAGCGCGCGGGCCAGCACCAGCCAAGTCTCGGGCGAGTTACCACCCAATGCTATGGCCTTGCGGGCGCTTGCTTCGGCATCGGCCTGTTTTCCAGCATCGCCCAGAACAGAGCCGAGATTATGATGCGCCACCACCGAGGCGGGCTTTTCGGCCACCTGCTGGCGACGCAGCGTCACCAGCCCGTCAAAGTCCTGACAGGCCCGCAGCAGGCCGATTTCCAGTTCACGAAGCGCGGCGCGATCCGCCGACGACGCGGCCTGCACCAAGGCCAGCGCCTCGCTGATCTGCCCCTCGCGGGCCAGCGACTGGGCCGTCTGGCCCCGCTCCTGAACCGAAATCTGCTTCACGACGCCTTCTCCCCCGAGGTACGTCCTTAGCGCATGCGTTTGACGTTGGCGAAGATGTCCTCGTCGGCATCCTGCTCGGTAAAGCCAAAGTGCTCGAAGCCAGCGCGCATCTCGGGGCTGATCGGTGCCTCGACGATCAACTTGCCGCCGTTGGGGTGATCCAGCTCGATACGACGGGCGTGAAGCTGAAGCTTCAGATTGCCCGACAGAGCGTTGGACTTCTCGTCACCGTATTTCGGGTCGCCAAGGATCGGGTGGCCAATGGCCGCCATGTGGGCGCGAAGCTGGTGCGTGCGGCCCGTAAACGGACGCAGCGCCATGAAGGCGGCACGGTGTGCAGCGCGGCTGATGGTGATGAAGGCGGTCTCGGCGGTCTCGGCGTTGGCATCCTTGGGATTGGCCGGACGCATGATCTCGAAATCGTTGATGCCTGACTTCTTCAGCGGGATATCGATCTGGCCTTCGCTAGGCTTGGGGTTGCCGATGACGATGGCCCAATAGGTCTTTTTGGCCTGACGACGGGCGAAGGCACCGGCCAGACGCTTGGCAGCTTCCGGTCCCTTGCCCAGTAGAAGAACGCCCGAGGTGTCTCGGTCGAGGCGGTGCACCAGACGCGGACGGTCCATGCCCTCGCCCCATGCCGACAGCAGACGGTCGACGTGCTTGGTCGTCTTGGTGCCACCCTGACAAGCCAGACCAACCGGCTTGTTCAGCGCGATGACCATCTTGTCTTCATAGATGACCAGAGACTTGGCGTAGTCGATATCGCGCTGGGTCAGCACTTCGCGCTCGCCCGGTGCGCGGACAATAGCTTCGGGGATCGGCGGCACGCGCACAGCAGCACCGGCCGTCAGGCGAGCCTCGGGCTTAACGCGGCTGCCGTCCACGCGGATGTTGCCTGCGCGAGCCATCTTCTGGACCTGAATGTGCGACAGGTGCGGCCAGCGGCGTTTGAACCAGCGGTCCAGACGGATGCCGTCTTCGTCCTCGGCAACATAGAGGGTTTGTGCTTCGCGGCTCATCCGAAAACCTTACGCATGACAGTCAAGCCGATGAACACGGCGACCGTCGAAAGAAAAACTGAAGCGAGCGCGTAACCCAAAGCCATGGCTATCTCGCGGCGCTCAAGCAAATTGACCAGTTCGAGCGAGAACGCCGAAAAGGTCGTGAACCCGCCCAATACTCCGACAACGGCAAAAAGGCGAATGCTCTCGCTGTTCGCGGGCCCTTTAAATGCAATCCAGCCGGTAATCAGGCCGATCAGCAGTCCGCCGATCAGGTTGGCGCCGAACGTGCCCCACGGCCACGCGGTCGCGCCCAGCCAGCGGCTGGCGGCCAAGCCCGTGCCATAGCGCGCCATCGCACCCATAGCGCCCCCTATTGCCACAATCAGGAATTGGATCATGGTGTGATCTAACGCTTCTAGCGGATTTTGCGAAGGGAGAGCCCATGCTGTCGCTGATCCTCGCGTGCCTTCACCACCTGACCCTGCTCGGCTTGATTATAATGGTAGGCCGCCAAGCCGTTCTGCTCGAACAAACTCCGCTGCCCATCCTTCCGCTATCCAAGTTGGATAAGGGCGTGGGCATGGGGTCGGGCCTGATCCTCGTGATCGGACTGTCCCGTGTCATCTGGGGCGAAAAAGGCTGGGCCTTTTACCAATCCAACCCCTTCTTCTGGGCAAAGATGGTGACCTTTTTGCTGATCGGATTGTTGTCCATCGGGCCGACAGTAATGTTCGTCCGCTGGTGCTCGTTGGCTTCCTGTTCGTGTTCGCTGCCGCGATGGCTCGCTGGCCCTTCTAAGGCTCTAGAGGCGATGTCCGATGGCTTCCAGCACGCCACGCGCCGAATAGGCTTCCGGGCTATCGGGCTTGGAGCCGCGTCCCATCACAACCTCCAGTGTCGTTGAGGTGGGCGACGGGCCGTTGAGGTTGAGGCCCACACCAACACCCACACCCGACGTCGACCATCCGCCGTAACGTCCGCTGCTTGCCCCGATGGAGACATTGGGACGCACACCGCCTGCGCTGTCGGGTCGTCCGTCAATCCAGCGCTGCGTGACCTCAAACCAGTCATAGCCGTTCTGGGTCGCCAGTTCGGCAGCGCGATAAAGCGCAAGGTCGGCCACCGGCCCCACCGCGCCGACGCCCGAATAAGTCACGCGAAAGCGGTTACTCTCTATCTGTTGCTCGGAATAGCCCTGCCCCCGCGCCGCCATCTGCGGCCCATAGGGCGCGAGGCTGGCACAGGCTGTCAAAGCCAGCGCCGAGGCCGCCAGCACAGATACGGTCAGGCTCTTTTTTGAAAAGACAGACGTCATGGCGATCACTCCGAACAGATCATACGGACTCAGCGAATATGAAGTCCCATTGTTCCGATATGTGGGCTGAACGCCAGATGAAACCGCTTACAGCCCCGCTGCTGCCCGCAAGTCCGCGAAGTCCTTAGGCTCGGGCGCTTCGACCATCATGCGCTCGCCCAGCGGATGCGGGAAGGTCAGCTTGGCAGCATGTAGCATCAGGCGTGGCGCTCCACGCCCTGCGAAAGTCAGCGCACCGCCATAGCGGACATCACCGACCAATGGCCGTCCGATATGGGCCATGTGGACACGCAGCTGGTGCATACGGCCGGTCAGAGGTTCAAGTTCGACCACCGCGCCCTCATCGTTCGCAGTCAGCGTACGATAGCGGCTTTGCGAGGCCTGCGCGCCCTCGGCATCATCGGCGACGACGCGCATATAGGCTTCTCGGCCAATCTCCTCGCGACGCAGAGCGGCCTCGATCATCCCCTGCTTTGGCTCGGGAGCTGCAGAGATGATAGCGCGATAGGTCTTCTGGAATCTGCGATCCTGCATCGCCTTGCCGAGGAAGCTCGCCGCAGGTTTGGTCTTGGCGATCAGGATGACGCCCGAGGTGTCGCGGTCGAGGCGATGCACCAGTTCCGGACGCTTGCCATTGGAGCGTTTGAACGCCCACAGCAGGTCATCAAGCGTATGCGCCTGAATGCGCCCGCCCTGACTGGACAGGCCCGACGGCTTGTTCACCACCATGACATGCGAGTCCTGGAACAGGACCAGTGAACGCATGAAGGCGACGTCTTCGGGGGGCAGGTCTAGGGGCTGGCGCTTACTCATGGCGCGCTCTTAGCCCACCCGCCCCCGAAGGTCGATTAGCTTAGCGGATAATGCTGCGCGAACGGGCGAAGTGGGCATAGGCCGCCGAGGCTGCCGCCACGACGATCACAGCAATCGCGGCATACAGGGTACCGACGCCGAACACTTCGCGGCCATTGGTCATGACCTGCATGTAGATGGTGTTGGCGACAACGGCGATCAGGCTGGCGACAAAGGCGTTGAAGGCCAGCTTACGGCGGAGCAACAACATCAGCGCACCCAGCACGCCGGTCCAAACACCGACGCCGAACAGGACTTCCACCCACACCGGCTGGGCCTGCAGGAACTGCACCTGCTCCATGGTCATCTGCGCGTAATAGCTGCGGACCTTCATCGCCTGCATATACCACTGGGACGCGCCAAAGCCGTTCCAAATCAGGGTCAGGAGGCCTACGGCATACAGATGCCAAGGTGCTTTTGTATTGCCGTTCATGGTTCAACTCCCAGCCAGAAACCTGAGCGAGCCGTAGGGCAGCGCTCTGGGCTTGGCAATGGTCGTGTTCAGCTTCCAGCCACGCGCCAGGGCGGATCGAGCCGGTTCGTCCCCGCAAAATAAAGGCACAGCCGATTGCCATCCGGATCGCGCAGCCACGCCTCACGCCAGCTCCAGTTCTGATCGACAGGATCGTTGTCGAAAGCGATGCCCTTCGCTTTCAGAGCAGCAACACGGGCGTCCAGATCATCGCACTCGAAATAAACGCCGCCCATATTGGGTCTCACAGGATCGGCAATATGGATCGAAAAGGTCGAGGCGGCGTCGCTCTCCGGCCCCACGATGAAGCGCGCATAGTGGTCGCTGGACACGATCATCGTCAGGCCCAACGACTGGTAAAATGCCTTGGCGCGCGGAATGTCCGAGACTTCGACCGTGACCTGATTAAGCCTCACTGACGGCCCCAGTCGTCGTCCTCTTCGGCAGAACCGGCCTTTTGCGTCTGAATCCGCGCGCGCATCTGGGCCCAACGCTCCATGCGCTGTTTGACCTTCTCTTCGTGGCCCTCACCCTTGGGGTTGTAGAAGCGCTGGCGCGGCATGCCGTCGGGGAAGAAGTTGTCTCCGCTGAAGCCTTCTGGCGTATCGGGGTCATAGTTGTACCCCTTGCCGTAGCCCAGTTCCTTCATCAATTTGGTCGGCGCATTGCGGATATGGGCGGGCGGTATCAGAGAGCCGGTCTCGGCTGCTGCCTTACGCGCCGCCTTATAGGCCGCATAGACGCCGATGGACTTGGGCGCGGTCGCCAGATGCACCACGCATTGCGCGAGTGCCAGTTCACCCTCTGGCGAGCCGAGGAAGTCATAGGTATCCTTGGCCGCATTGGCGACGAGGATGGACAGCGGATCGGCCTCGCCGATGTCCTCCACCGCCATGCGAACCAGTCTCCGCGCAATGAACAACGGATCCTCCCCGCCGTGCAGCATCCGCGCAAACCAGTATAGCGCCGCGTCCACGTCCGATCCGCGCACCGACTTATGCAGGGCCGAGATCAGGTTGTAGTGCTCTTCCCTGCTCTTGTCGTAGGCGGGGGCGCGTTTCTGCAGGATGGCCGACATGCCCTGCACGTCCAGCTGTTCGCCTTCCGCCAGATTGAACAGAACCTCAACCATGGTCAGCAGATAGCGGCCATCGCCGTCGGCCATGACGAACAGGGCTTCACGCGCTTCGTGCAGCAGCGGCAGCGGCTTGCCCATGTGAGCTTCGGCGCGTTGCAGCAAAAGCTCCATCGCCGCATCGTCGAGGCGCTTGAGCACATAGACCTGCGAACGTGACAGCAACGCGCCGTTCAGTTCAAAGCTGGGGTTCTCGGTCGTTGCGCCGACCAGCGTGACCACGCCCGCCTCGACGAACGGCAGGAAGCTGTCCTGCTGGGTGCGGTTGAAGCGGTGGATTTCGTCGACGAACAGCAGAACCGAACGGCCCGAGGCCCGAATGGCCTTGGCCTGTTCAAACGCCTTTTTCAGATCGGCCACGCCGGAAAACACGGCGCTGATCTGCATATATTCATAGCCTGCGGCCTTTGCGAGCAAGCGGGCAATCGTGGTCTTGCCGGTGCCGGGCGGCCCCCAAAGGATCATCGAGCCGAGACGGCCAGCCGCCGTCATCCGGCGGATCGGTCCACCTTCACCCAACAGATGGTCCTGTCCCACCACCTCGTCCAGCGTCGTCGGGCGCAGACGGTCGGCCAAAGGCGCGTCGGGGGGATGGATGCCGGAGGCTTCGAACAGATCACTCATGACCTTTCCATAAGCCGTCCGGCGTCCGATTTCACCTGCTTACGGGCAGCAACTTAAGGGATACGACCGTTCAGTTGGCGACCGCCGCGGATGATCGTCAACTCCGAACCGCGCGCCGCACGGCTCACAGCCTCGACCGAGTTCACAGCACGACCATCGATGCTCTTGATCACATCATTGGGTCGCAAGCCGATCCGTTGCGCGATGCTTCCACGCTGGATACCGGTGATGAAGACACCCGTCATGAACGGATCACCGCCGAGGCTTTCGGCACGCGCAGGGTTCAGCGCAAAAGCGGTGATGCCCGCCAGTGCGCCTTGGGATACCGCCGTGCCCTTGTCCACTGTCGCGTCACCCGGAACCGGCGTCACGCGGGCATTCACCGTGATCTCGCGCCCGTCACGCAGCAGCGTCACGCGCACGGTATCATTCGGTGCCTTGGTGCCGATCTGATAGTTCAGGCCGCCTTGATCGTTAATCTCGACGCTATCGATAGAGGTAATCACATCGCCTTGCTCGATCGAGGCGCGATCCGCCGGACCGCCCGAATAGATCTCTGTGACCAGCAGGCCCTGCGGTCGGGACAGGCCGAGGCTGCGGGCCATGTCGCCGGACAGGGTATCGCCCTTTACGCCTAGCCACGGGCGGATCACCCGCGTTTCACCGCCAACAGCCGATTCCAGCACACGACGAACCATTGCCGCGGGCACGGCAAAGCCTACACCCGAGGACGAGCCCGAACGGCTGTAGATCGCGGTGTTGATGCCGATCAGATCACCATCCATGTCCACCAGTGCACCGCCCGAGTTGCCGGGGTTGATCGGTGCATCGGTTTGGATGAAGGAGCCGGAATCGCTGATGCCGGTGTCCGTGCGGTTCAGGGCCGAAACGATGCCGTTGGTCACCGTCTGGCCGACCCCGAACGGGTTACCGATAGCCAGCACCAGATCCCCGACCTGCTGCTCTTCCTGATCGTCGAGGCGAATGGTCGGCAGGTCACCGTCAACGCCTTCCAATTGAAGCACCGCAATGTCCGACCGCTCGTCGGCCAACAGGACACGGGCCGGAAACTCTCGACGGTCGTTCAGCGTAACGCGGATTTCACTCATGTTCTTGATGACGTGGGCGTTGGTGATGACCACACCATTAGGCCGCACGATCACGCCCGAACCTATAGAGCCGGTCTGGCGTGCCGTCGGGATGCCCCAGAACGGATCGCGACCCTGCTGAACGCCACGCGCCGAGATGTTCACGACTGCCGGTGCCGCCTTGCGCACCACAGGCGCAAAGCTGGATTTGACCGCGCCTGCGTCGGTGGGAACGACGCGTGGCTGTTCGGCAAATACGCCCTCCTGCGCCTTTGACGGCTGGGACTGGCCGCAGGCTGCAACCAGCAAAGCTGCCGTGATAGCAAGATGTGAAGTCTTCATATCAATCCTAAATCTTCAGGCACGTCAGGGTATTGGACGCCATTCCGCAACGAAACTGCGACCGGATCAAGGCACTCTGCGGAGCGCCGGTCTGCCATATTTCATTTAAGGGCGAAGTCAGCCGCTTCAAGGCGACGCGCAGACGCAGAAACGGGCGGCCCGACATCGCCGAACCGCCCGTTATTCAAACTCTCGTATAGCTTAGCGCTTTGTGACCGGCAGGGTGTCCGCAGGATTGCCGTCGCCCTTGGGCACTTCGATGCCCAGCAGTCGACCCAACAGAGGCTGAACATCGACGCTGTCCAGATTCTGGAGCTGACGGCCAGCCACCACCCCATGACCATGTGCGATGAAGACGGCCTGCATATCGGCCCACTCATTGTCATAGCCATGCGCCCCGCCCGCACGGGTCAACGGTCGGGCCCGTGTCGCAACAACCCAGTTGTTCTCGGCCAGACAAACAAAGTCGGTCACGCGGCGATGGGTCCCCAGCGCAAAGCGGGCGGGAATCTCGCCCTTGCGCCAGCACTCCATATGCGGGTGTTTACCCACCAGAGCCCCGGCAACCTCAGCCTCACGACCCTCGGACGCATTGATGAAGCCAACAGGGCCCGAATAAACGACGCTGAACGCATCTGCAGGTACCAGATCATCGATATAGGACACACGATCCGGCGACACGTCCGCCATGCCGTGATCGGATACGACGATAACAACCGCGTCCTTCTCCATGCCGCGGTCTTTCAGACCCTGCATCAGCCGGCCAATGCTGGCGTCGGTTGCCTTGACCGCGTCTTCGGCTTCTTGGGAGTTGGGGCCGTGGTGGTGGCCCATGGTGTCGACCAGATCGAAATACAGGGTGGTCAGACGCGGACGCTGGCCCTCGGGCAGATCCAGCCACGACAGCAGGCGGTCAACGCGCACATCGCCCGGCATCGACTGCTCGAACACAGCCCAGTGCGTAGGACGCACACCGCGGACATCAGCTTCGGACCCCGGCCAGAACATGGTGCCGGTCACAACGCCCTGCTTTTCCGCCGTCACCCAGATCGGCTCGCCGTCATCCCACCAGCGGCGATCCGTGACCGCAGCGCGATTGCCCAGAGAGAACGATCCCAGCTCCGCATCGCGCATATTGTTGCCGACGATGCCGTGATGATCGGGGTGCAGGCCCGTGACCAAGGTGTAGTGGTTGGGGAAGGTAATCGTGGGGAAGGACGGCTTCATCGCGCCTGAAGCCCCCTCTGCCGCAAGTTGCGACAGGTTTGGCGTAATACCGCGGTTCAGGTATTCTGGGCGGAAACCATCGATGGACACCAGAATAACCGTGCGCGGCAGCTCTGCCTTGGCCTCGGCGGCGACCGGAGCCGACATTTCCGGCGTGGTGGCGCAGCCGCTCATCAGCAGGCCCAGGCCGATAGCCGACCCCAGTAACAGGTTACGCAACGACAGGGGGTTGGCCATACACATCACTCCGGCGACTCAAAAATAACCGGGTCACACTGCTAAGCTGTTTGTGTCACAGCTTGAAGACAGCGTTGAAGATGAATCGACTTGCCGCAACCGCGAAGTGACGTCAGTGTCCGGTTATGAACGCTGTTATTTCAATCGAGCGACTCACCAAGTCCTTTGGCGACGTCCGCGCGCTGGACGGGCTGTCCCTCGAAATCCCGCAAGGCGGTGTTTACGGCATTCTGGGGCCGAATGGCGCTGGCAAATCGACACTGTTCCGCATCCTTCTGGGGCTCATACAACCGACAAGCGGTCACGCTCAGGTCATGGGTTATCCCCTCGCCCACACCGAGACCCTGCGCCGCATTGGCTCGATGATCGAAACGCCGCGCTACCCCGCCTATCTGACCGCGCGGGACAGCCTCCAATGGTTGGCGGCCGCCCACGGCCAGGCGACACAGATCGACGTCGACCACTGGCTGGAACGCGTAGGTCTTAAGGACGCTGCCGACCGGAAGGTGCGCGGCTTTTCGGTAGGCATGATGCAGCGTTTGGGCTTAGCCGCCTCGCTTATGACAAGGCCCGATCTGGTCATTCTCGACGAGCCCACAAGCGGCATGGACCCGCCCGGAATTCACGAGATGCGTTCCCTGATCCGTGATCTGGCCGAAAACGACGGCGTTACGGTTATCTTGGCCAGCCATCAGTTGCTGGAAGTCCAACGTATCTGCGACCGCGTCGCCATTTTAAACCGCGGTCGTCTCGCCGCCGAGGGCAAGGTCAGCGATCTGACCGAAGCCACCGAATACCTGCATCTGGAAGCCACCCCGCTGGCGAAGGTGAAGGAGATCATCGGCGATGCCGCCGAGATCGTCGGCGATGCCATCCTGGTCAACATCCGCCGCGAAGATACCGCAGGCCTGATCCGCCATCTGGTTCAACAGGATGTCGACGTGATGGAGGCGCGCTGGGTGGGTGGCGATCTGGAAGCTGTGTTCATGTCCGAGACCCTCGGTGTCCCCGAGGCAGAGGTGAGCGCCCATGTTGATTGATGCCATCCGAGCAGAACTCTTCCGGTTTTCGCGCAACGGCACCGTGTGGCTGTGGTCCTTGCTGGTCATCCCGTTAGGCTCGGCCATCGTGGGCATTTTCGCCCGCCAGTTTTTGATGACGTCGCTCCAGAAAGCCGCCGCATCCTCGCCGGCCAGTCTGGTTATTCCCAAAGCCGCGATGAACCTCGGTGACGTCATCACCGACCAGACCGCACAACTGGCAGGCATCAACCTGCTGGCATTCTTCCTGATTGCGGCGGCCACGATCTCGGCCTCGGACTATCGTTGGGAAAGCTGGCGGCTTATCCGCCCGCGTAATAGCGGGCGCAATCTCATACTGGGTAAGGGCATCGCCATTGCTGTGATTGCCCTCGTACCGCTGTCGCTGCATCTCGTATGCGAGACGTTCGGGCGCATCATCAGCGCCAGTCTGGAGAACCGGTCCATCGTTATCGGCTTCGAAACAAAACAGGCTGGTGCGACGGTGCTCATGTTCGTTGTGGCGTGGCTACGGACACTACAGGTCGCAGCCCTCGCGCTTTTGGCCGGTGTCGCCACCCGATCGATCTTCGGTGGCTATGTGGTGCCTATGGCTGTTTCGGCAGGCACCTTCCTGTTGGCCGGCATGCTTTCCGGCTTCGGGTGGGATGCCAACCAGTGGCGCACTCTTCTACTGTTCCCTGCTAAGGCGCACGATGTCCTTCAGTCGGCGCTAGCAGGTGGCCCCATCCCTGCCGCAACCAATGTGAAGGCGATTATCGGCCTTATGTTCTGGTTGGCTGCACCAACAGCCCTAGCCATCTGGCTTTTCGAGCGTCAGGACCTGTCGAAGGAATAGGCGGCTTCAGGCCAGCCGCTTTTCCATGAAAATGTCTGCCCGCGCATAAGGCGTGTCCCGCGCGGGCAGATATTCAAAGCCCCAGCTTTCATAGAGGCGTAGCGCCGGAGCCAATGACGAGTTGGTTTCAAGATATAGCCGATGCGCCCCCAATTCGCGCGCCTTCGCTTCGCATGCCTGCATGAGCTGTTTGGATAGCCCTGCCCCGCGCGCTGCAGGCGAGACGGTCATCTTGGCCAGTTCAAAGCCACCGTCGTCCATTTTCTGGATAGCGCAACATCCCACACAGGTGCCATCAGCGCCTTCAATCATGAAGATGTGGCCGCCCGGGTCGAGAATACTCGCCTGCGGATTGCCCAGCACCAGCTGGTCTTTGGCTTCGATGATAAAGCCACCCTCCAGGATCCACGCCTCGTTGAGTGCTCGCCACGCTTGGGCATGCTGGGGACGATACGGAACAACGCGATACAAAAGCTCGACCATATTCGCTCTATCCCGCGCATGGGGTCACAACGCAAGGCACCGAACCTGCACAATGACAAAAGGGCGGCCCGCCATACAGCGAACCGCCCTTTTCGATCACTTGGATCAGGAAACGAAGATTAAGCTTCGTCGCCTTCGATCATGACAACCGGACCGGAGTCCTTGCCCTTGGCCGAGACGTCGCGGTCGACGAACTCGATGACTGCCATTGCGGCGTTGTCGCCGTGACGGAAGCCAGCCTTCATGATGCGGATGTAGCCACCTTGGCGGTCTGCGTAGCGAGCAGCCAGGGTGTCGAACAGCTTGCCGACTTGCGGCACATCACGAACGGCGCTGATGGCCTGACGACGAGCGTGCAGGTCGCCGCGCTTGGCGAGGGTGACCAGCTTCTCGACGAAGGGACGCAGTTCCTTCGCCTTCGGCAGGGTGGTGGTGATCTGCTCGTGCTTGATCAGCGAGGCAGCCATGTTGGCGAACATGGCCTGGCGGTGGCTGACCGTGCGGCCGAGCTTACGATAGGCGGCGCCGTGGCGCATCGGGGTCTCTCCTACTCAACCCTGGTTTCCTGCCCGAACTCTGTGTGGGCGAGGACCTAGGGCCTCTCATTCTAACCGCCCCAACCAATCCAACTTAAGGACCTGGGCGGAGGGTTGATGATCAGATCTGGTCGTCGAACTTCTTGGCCAGGTCTTCGATATTTTCCGGCGGCCAGTTCGGTACGTCCATACCGAGGCTGAGGCCCATGGTCGCCAGCACTTCTTTGATCTCGTTCAGCGACTTGCGGCCGAAGTTCGGGGTGCGAAGCATTTCGCCCTCGGTCTTCTGGATCAGGTCGCCGATATAGACGATGTTGTCGTTCTTCAGGCAGTTTGCCGAGCGGACCGACAGTTCCAGTTCGTCCACCTTCTTCAGCAGAGCCGGGTTGAACGGCAGGTCGGGCTTACCGTCCGACTGCTCGACAGCCTTGGTCGGCTCTTCGAAGGTGATGAAGATCTGCAGTTGGTCTTGCAGGATGCGAGCAGCGAAAGCTGCTGCGTCAACCGGCGAAACCGCACCGTTCGTCTCGATCTCGAGGATCAGCTTATCGTAGTCCAGCGACTGACCTTGGCGGGTCGGCTCAACGCGATAGGCAACGCGCTTGACCGGCGAGTAGAGCGCGTCAACCGCGATCAGGCCGATAGGAGCGTCTTCCGGACGGTTGAACTCGGCTGCGACATAGCCCTTACCGTTCTGAACGGTCAGTTCCATGCGGATCGAAGCACCGTCGTCCAGCGTGCAGATAACGTGATCCGGGTTAAGGACCTCGATGTCTGCCGGGACGTCGATCTGACCAGCCGTCACAACACCAGGACCGGTGGCGCGCAGGGTCATACGCTTCGGACCTTCCGCATGCATGCGGAGAGCCAGTTGCTTGATATTCAGGACGATGTCGACAACGTCCTCACGCACGCCTTCCAGCGAGGAGAACTCGTGGACAACGCCGTCGATTTGGATGGCGGTGACTGCTGCGCCCTGAAGCGAAGACAGCAGAACGCGGCGAAGCGCGTTGCCGAGCGTCACACCGAAGCCACGCTCGAGGGGTTCGGCGACCAGACGCGCTTTGCGCTGCGGGTCAGAGCCGGCCTCGACCTGGGGCTTCTCGGGACGGATCAGCTCTTGCCAGTTTCTTTCGATCATTAGTGTCCCTCGAACGGGTTTCGCTGACCCCACCTGTGTGCACTCAGGCTAGTAGGGGCCAGCAAGAAAAGAGTCAGGCGGCGATTAAACGCGACGACGCTTGGGCGGACGGCAGCCGTTGTGCGGCATCGGGGTCACATCACGGATGGTCGTGATGGTCATGCCAACAGCTTGCAGTGCGCGCAGCGCCGACTCACGGCCCGAACCCGGACCAGAGACGTTGACTTCGAGGGTCTTGACGCCGTGTTCAGCAGCCTTCTTGCCAGCATCCTCGGCAGCCATCTGGGCGGCATACGGGGTCGACTTACGCGAACCCTTGAAGCCCATGTGACCAGCCGACGACCACGAGATCGCGTTGCCTTGGGCATCGGTGATCGTGATCATGGTGTTGTTGAAAGAGGCATTCACGTGGGCAACGCCCGAGGTGATGTTCTTACGTTCGCGGCGCTTAACGCGACCCGGTTCCTTAGCCATAGCTTAGGCCTCTCTCTTACTTCTTCTTGCCGGCGATCGGCTTGGCCGGACCCTTGCGGGTACGTGCGTTCGTGTGCGTGCGCTGACCGCGGACCGGCAGGCCCTTACGGTGACGCAGGCCGCGATAGCAGGCCAAATCCATCAGACGCTTGATGCTCATCGAGGTTTCGCGACGCAGGTCGCCCTCGACAGTGTAATCACGGTCGATGGTTTCACGGATTTGCAGGACTTCGGCATCGGAAAGTTGATTCACGCGACGAGCCGGCTCAATGCCAACCTTTGCAGTGATTTCCTTGGCGGTGTGCGCGCCAATGCCGTGAATGTACTGAAGCGCGATTTCAACGCGCTTGTTGGTCGGAATGTTGACGCCAGCGATACGGGCCACGAAATTCTCCAGGTACGCGTTAGTCAGACGCAGAAAACGTTCCGGTTAACAAACCTGGAACGTGTGCGCCCTTCGCGGAAGACCGCCCTTATACATGGGATTCCTTTTCCGTCAACGCTTGCTGGCAGGAAAGAGAGATTAACAGAAAGTTTCCTAAGGCCATTCAACCCCGACGCGGATTTCTGCCCCGTCGATGGGACGGCCATCACGGACCGCTGGACGAAAGCGGAAATATTGCGCGGCCGCAAGTGCTGCCTGACCGAATCCCATCCCCCGTGGTGCCTCGCTGGCGACACGGCAACGGTTGAGTCGGCCGTCCGCTCCCAGACGGCAATCCAGCTGGACCGACCCGCCCTGCCGCCTCCGAAACGCTTCGCGGGGGTGAAGCGCGCGCAACTCGGACTGTAACGGCCCGCGCACGAACCGTGGACCCGAGCCTGCTCCGTCGCCGGATCCACTGCCCTGACCGCGTCCCGTGCCATTTCCCTCTCCGCCCTGTCCCATTCCCGGCGTAGGCGTCGCTTCGTCTGCCGCGCCGATCACGAGGGGTGGATCTGGAGTAGGTGTGGGTGGGGCCGTCACTTCAGGAGGCGGGGGATTGGGGCGCGGGGTCGGGACCCTGACCGCCGACGTCGAGGCAGGAGCCCCTCCCCCTTCGCTGTCGCTCGATGGTTGAGGTGGCGGAGATGACGGAGGCGGCGGTGTTACGACGGGCCGAATGAGGTCGACCAGAATGGCAGGTGACGCGACTATGGGCGGGCTGTCCGCCGTCCAACGTCCCAGCAGCAATCCGGCACCGGCGTGCAGCCCAAGTACGAGTGTGATGACACCCACGCGCGTCCACTGTTTTCGCGAGCGCGGCCGGTTAGGGGGCTGGTCCAGAGGCGACATCCTTCATCAACGCACGAGCCAAAGAAAAAGAGCCGATGCCGGAGCATCGACCCTTAATCTGGATGAGCGAGCCTGAAGGCTAGCTGAACGTCTTAGGCGAGCGCTGCGTCGATAGCCGCGGCTACCGTCGCAATGTCACCCATGCCGTCCACTTCCGTCAGCTTGCCCTGCGCTTCGTAATAAGGAAGCAGCGGAGCGGTGTTGGCGTTGTAGACCGCCAGACGATCCTTGAAGGTTTCAGGATTGTCGTCGGCGCGACCCTGTTCCTCGAAACGCTTGGTGATGCGTTCGGTAAGGGCAGCGTCGTCCACCTTGAGACGAACCACGGCGTCAATCTGGCTACCACGCTTGGCCAGCATGGCGTCCAAAGCTTCGGCCTGGGCCACCGTGCGCGGGAAGCCATCAAAGATGGCACCGCCGGCAGCTTCGGCTTCCGGAAGACGGGCTTCGATCAGGGCGATGACGATCTCGTCGGTGACGAGGTCACCACGCGCCAGCACGTCCTTGACCTTGAGGCCCAGCTCCGAGCCCGATGCGATGGCTGCACGCAGCATATCGCCGGTCGAGAGCTGTACCATGCCGTGGGTCTCTACGAGGCGCTTGGCCTGAGTACCCTTACCGGCTGCCGGCGGTCCGAACAGGATCAGATTCATTGTCAGATTATCCCCAGCACCCGAATCTTAGCGACGAACGACCGGCGTACCGCCACGACCACCACGGCCGCGCAGCTTCGCCTTCTTGATCAGACCCTCATACTGGTGAGCCAGCAGGTGGGACTGGATCTGCGAAACAGTATCCATCGTCACGGACACCACGATCAGCAGCGAGGTACCGCCGAAGTACATGGCGTTACCCATGCCCGCGACCATGAACTCCGGCAGCAAGCACACCAAGGTGATGTAGCCCGCACCGATGACCGTCAGACGGGTCAGCACATAGTCCAGATATTCGGCCGTGCGCTTGCCCGGACGGATACCCGGCAGGAAGCCGCCGTACTTGCGCAGGTTCTCGGCCGTCTCTTCAGGGTTGAAGGTGATCGAGGTGTAGAAGAAGCAGAAGAAGATGATCAGGGCTGCGTACAGCACCATGAACACCGGCTTGCCGTGCGTCAGTTGCGCCGTAACCATCGGCAGCCACGACATCCACTCCGGCAGGTTTGCCGTAGCGGTGAACTGGGCAACCGTCGTCGGCAGCATCAGCAGCGACGAGGCGAAGATGGCCGGAATAACACCGGCGGTGTTCACCTTCAGCGGCAGGAACGAACGTTCGCCACCGGTAACGCGGTTACCTTCTTGGCGCTTCGGATACTGGATCAGAAGACGGCGCTGGGCGCGTTCCATGAAGACAATGAACATCACGGTCGCGACGGCCAGGATCGCCAGACCCAGAAGGGCGAAGGCAGACATTTGACCTTGCTGGGCCAGACCCAGCAGACGCGCGATGGTGCCCGGCAGAACAGCCACGATACCGGCGAAGATGATCAGGGAGATACCGTTACCGACGCCGCGTGCCGTAACCTGCTCACCCAGCCACATCAGGAACATGGTGCCACCCGTCAGGGTAACCACGGTCGTGGCGATGAAGAACAGGCCCGGATTGTCGACGAGGCCCTGAGAGGCGTTCAGACCGACAGCGATGCCGAAGGATTGAGCCAGAGCCAGCACAACCGTCAGATAGCGGGTGTATTGGTTCAGTTGCTTGCGACCGCTTTCGCCGCCTTCCTTCTTCAGCTTCTCCCACGGCGGATAAACCGCGCCCATGAGCTGCACGATGATCGAGGCCGAGATGTACGGCATCACGTTCAGTGCAAACACAGCCATACGCTCAACGGCACCGCCCGAGAACATGTTGAACATGTCCAGGATGCCACGTTGACCGTCCGGGTTCTGGAAGAACTGGAGGAAGGCATCGGAGTTGATGCCCGGGATCGGCACATAGGTGCCCAAGCGGTAAACAAGGAGAGCGCCCAGCGTGAACAGCAGGCGCTTGTGCAGCTCGGTCGCCTTGGCGAACGAGCCCATGTTCATATTTGCTGCGAGTTGTTCGGCGGCCGAAGCCATCTGTTGGTCCCCACGAATATTCGTGTCGTCAGATAAGGTGAAAGCGGCCCCCATGCGAGAGCCGCTTTCGAAAAATCGTCATCCCTATCCGAGAAGATCCCGAATTACGCCCGACTACGAGCGAATTCGGGATGACGAACTAGCAATTAGGCCTTGGCAGCCGTGCGCTTTGCGCGAGCCGACACCTTGTTGGCGTCGCCTTGCGGAGCCTTCGGAGCCGGAGCCTTGCCCTTGGCAGCTTCGCGCTTGGCAACGCGGGCAGCTGCCTTGGCTTCAGCTTCGATACGCTGTTGCTCGACCTTGCCGCCAGCAGCTTCGATAGCCTTGATGGCGCCCGAGGTTGCCGACCAGACGACCAGGTTCAGCTTGGCCTTCAGTTCGCCTTCGCCCAGAACGCGGACGCCGTCTTTTTCACGACGGATGACACCAGCGGCGACCAGAGCGGCACCGTTGATTTCAGCCTTGGCGTCGAGCTTGCCAGCGTCGATGGCTTCTTGGATGCGCCACAGGTTCACTTCAGCCAGCTTCAGTGCGTTTGCATTGTTGAAGCCACGCTTCGGCATACGCATGTACAGCGGCATTTGACCGCCTTCGAAGCCGCCGATGGCAACGCCCGAACGCGACTTCTGACCCTTGACGCCGCGACCTGCGGTCTTGCCCTTGCCCGAGCCCGGGCCACGGCCGACGCGCATACGAGCTTTGGTTGCGCCTTGGTTGTCGCGGATTTCATTCAGTTTCATGTGCCTGATCCTTTCGGGTGCTAAGCGCCAGACGCAATGCGGCTGACTCGGCGTTAAAAACGAAGGGTCGCTTCTAGGCGACCCGCACCTCCGCTGCAAGTGCAAACGCAAATCTGGTTCTGCGGAGGGATAGACAAGAGGCCCCGCACCGAATGATGCAGGGCCCCCTGAATAGCAAAACGCCCTCCCCTGTTTCCGAGGGAGGGCGTCTTAGAGGCTTTAGCCTTCGACCACTTCAACCATGTGGGAGACCTTGGAGATCATGCCGCGGATCGACGGCGTATCTTCCAGGGTGACCTCACGGCCGATTTGGTTCAGGCCCAGACCAACCAGGGTTGCGCGCTGGTCAGCCTTGCGGCGGATCGGCGAGCCAACCTGACGGATGGTCACGGTCTTCTTTTCGCTCTTGGCCATTGATTAGCCCTCCACAGTTTCCGGTGCCGAAGCACCATCATTGCGGCGGCCCATCAGGTCAGCGACCTTCTTGCCGCGCTTGGCAGCAACTTGACGAGGCGAAGACTGGACCTTCAGAGCTTCGAAGGTCGCACGGATCATGTTGTAGGGGTTCGACGAACCGGTCGACTTACCAACGACGTCTTGAACGCCGAGGGTTTCGAGGACGGCACGCATCGGACCACCTGCGATGACGCCGGTGCCTGGAGGGGCAGCGCGCATCATGATCTTGCCAGCGCCCCAACGGCCGTTGCCGTCGTGGTGCAGGGTGCGGTTTTCGCGCAGCGGAACGCGGATCATCGTCTTCTTGGCTTCTTCGGTCGCCTTGCGGATAGCTTCCGGCACTTCACGTGCCTTGCCATGACCGAAGCCGACGCGACCTTTGCCGTCGCCCACAACCATCAAGGCTGCGAACGAGAAACGACGGCCACCTTTAACAGTGGCAGCGACGCGGTTGATGTGCACCAGCTTTTCGACGATGTCCGAATCCGGACCGTCTACGACTGGAGCATTGCGGTTATCGCGACGGTTACCGCCGCCACCGCGTTGGGGTTCACGAGCCATGTCTGTCGTTCCCTTAGAAGTTCAGACCGGCTTCGCGCGCGGCTTCCGCCAGCGCCTTGACCCGGCCGTGATAAATGTAGCCACCGCGGTCGAAAACGACGTCGGAGACGCCCTTTTCGATGGCACGTTCGGCGATCAGCTTGCCAATCTTGGCAGCTGCAGCGACGTCCGAGCCCTTCGAACCCTTGCCACCTTCCAGCGACGAGGCCGAAGCGACAGTGATGCCCTTCGAGTCGTCGATGATTTGTGCCGAGATGTTCTTGTCCGAACGATGAACCGACAGACGCAGACGACCATTTGCCACAGCCTTGAGGCGGCGACGGTTGCGTTCTGCGCGACGCTTGGCTTGTTGTTGAAGAGAGAGAGCCATGACTTACTTCTTCTTGCCTTCCTTGCGTCGGACGGTTTCGCCCTGATAGCGCACACCCTTGCCCTTATAGGGCTCCGGCGGACGCAGTTTGCGGATGACGGCGGCGATTTCACCAACGGCTTGCTTGTCGTTGCCCGAGATCTTGATCTCGGTCTGCTTCGGCACCGCAAAGGTGATGCCAGCAGGCGGAGCGATGTCCACGTCGTGCGAGAAGCCGAGTTGGAGCGACAGCGATTGACCCTTCAGGGCAGCGCGGTAACCCACGCCGACCAGTTCAAGGGTCTTCTCGAAGCCGTCGGTTACACCGGTCACCATGTTGGCAACCAGGGTACGCGACAGACCCCACATAGCCATTGCGCGCTGCGATTGCGAAACCGGGGTCAGGGCCAGCTCATCGCCGTCCTGCTTGATTTCGATTTCTTCAGCGACGGTCCACGAGCGTTCGCCCTTAGGACCCTTCACAGTGACGTTCTGGCCGTCGAGCGTGACAGTCACGCCCTTCGGCACTGCGATGGTTTTCTTACCAATACGGGACATATTAGTAGACCCTGCACAGGACTTCGCCGCCGACGTTAGCGTCGCGGGCAGCAGCGTCGCTCATGACGCCCTTGGAAGTCGAAAGGATCGAGATGCCGAGGCCATTCTTGACCGGCTTCAGATCGCCGATTGCCGAATAGACGCGACGGCCCGGCTTCGACACGCGAGCGATCTCGGCGATCACAGGCTGGTTGTCGAAGTACTTGAGCTCGATCTCGAACTGCGGGAACTCGCCCGGGTTTTGAACCAGGCTGTAACCGCGGATGTAGCCTTCCGACTGCAGCACGTCGAGGACGCGCTGGCGCAGGCGGGAAGCCGGGGTGAGCACCTTAGAACGCTTGCGGGTCGCAGCGTTCTTGATGCGAGCGATCATGTCGCTCAGGGGATCGTTGATCATCATATCTGTTCGCTCCCCTTACCAGCTCGACTTCGTCAGGCCGGGGATTTGACCCAGGTTGCCCAGCTCACGCAGGGCAACACGGCTCATCTTGAGCTTGCGGTAGTAAGCCCGCGGACGGCCCGTGACTTCGCAACGGTTGCGAATACGGGTCGGAGCGGAGTTACGCGGCAGGGCTGCCAGTGCGAGGCGCGCTTCAAAGCGATCCTCCAGCGGCAGGCTCTCATCGTTAGCGATAGCCTTGAGGGCTTCACGCTTCGCGGCATACTTCGCAACCAGGGCCTTGACGGCTTCGTTGCGGTTTACGGCGCTCTTTTTAGCCATTGATCTCTTCCCTTCCCGATCAGTTCACGAACGGGAACTTGAACTCGGTGAGGAGAGCCTTGGCTTCCTCATCGGTCTTGGCCGTGGTGCAAACGACGATGTCCATGCCCCACATCTGGTCGATCTGGTCATAGTTGATCTCCGGGAACACGATGTGCTCCTTCAGACCGGTGGCGTAGTTGCCACGACCGTCGAACGAGGTGCCCTTGAGGCCACGGAAATCCTTCACGCGCGGCAGCGCGATAGTGATGAACCGGTCCAGGAACTCGTACATTTGGTCGCCGCGCAGCGTCACCTTACCGCCGATGACCATACCTTCACGCAGCTTGAAGCCAGCGATCGAGTTACGGGCCTTGGTGGCAACAGCCTTCTGACCAGCGATAGCCGTCAGATCCTTGAGGGCTGCGTTAGCCTTCTTGGAGTCAGCAACAGCTTCACCGATACCCATGTTCAGGACGATCTTGTCCAGCTTGGGCACCTGCATTTCGTTCGTGTAACCGAACTTTTCCTTCATGACCGAACGGATACGCGAAACGTACTCGGTCTTCAGGCGCGGGGTGTATTTCTCGGTAGCCATCAGATGACGTCTCCGGTCGACTTGGCGAAGCGGACCTTTTGGTCACCTTCAACCTTGAAGCCAACGCGAGTCGCCTTGCCGTTGGCGTCAGCGATTGCGACGTTCGACAGGTGAAGCGAGGCTTCTTTGTTTTTAATGCCGCCTTGCGGATCAGCCTGGGTCGGGCGCGTGTGGCGCTGAACCATGTTGATACCTTCAACGACGACGCGGTTTTCGGTCGGAAGAACCTTGAGCACCTTGCCGGTGCGGCCCTTATCCTTGCCGGTCAGGACGATAACGTTATCGCCCTTCTTGATCTTGGCAGCCATGGTTACAGGACCTCCGGAGCCAGCGAGATGATCTTCATGTGGTTCTTAGCGCGAAGCTCACGCGGAACCGGGCCGAAGATACGAGTGCCAACAGGCTCGTTCGACTTGTTAACGATGACGGCAGCCGACTTGTCGAAGCGGATGACCGAACCGTCTTTGCGTTGGATATCCTTGGCGGTGCGAACGACGATGGCGCGAACGACATCACCCTTCTTAACGCGACCGCGCGGGATAGCTTCCTTCACAGAGGCGACAATGGTGTCGCCGATCGAGGCGTAACGACGTTTAGAACCGCCGAGCACCTTGATGCACATGACCCGGCGGGCGCCCGAGTTATCGGCCACTTCCAGGTTAGTTTGCATCTGGATCATAAGATCAGATCCTTCTGATTACGAGGCCGAAGCCGGGGAAAGGACTTCCCAGCGCTTCAGTTTGGACTTGGGGGCGCACTCGACGATACGAGCGATGTCACCGACCTTGAGGACGTTGGCTTCGTCGTGCGCGTGATACTTCTTCGAAAGACGGACCGTCTTTTTCAGAACCGGGTGGAGCAAAGTACGCTCCACCTTAACCACGACGGTCTTGTCGCCCTTGTCGGACACGACCACGCCTTCGAGAATTCGCTTGGGCATATTCGTTTCCTTACGAAGCGCGCTTCTCACGCAGAAGCGTGGAGATGCGAGCGATATCTTTGCGCACTTCACCCACGCGGTGGGTTTTTTCCATTTGGCCGGTAGCCGCTTGGAAGCGCAGGTTGAACTGTTCCTTCTTGAGCTTCAGGAGCTCTTCGGACAGTTGGTCGACGGTTTGCGACCGGAGATCTGCGATCTTGGTCATTATGCGGCTTGCTCCATTACGATGCCGGCATCCAGGCGGGTAACCACCTTGGTACGGATCGGCAGCTTAGCTGCGCCGAGGCGCAGAGCTTCACGAGCGATATCGTCCGGCACGCCGTCGATTTCGAACATGATGCGGCCCGGAGCAACGCGAGCTGCCCAGTGATCCACGGCGCCCTTACCTTTACCCATCCGGACTTCGGCTGGCTTACCGGTAACCGGCAGGTCAGGGAAGATACGGATCCACACGCGGCCTTGACGCTTCATGTGGCGGGTAACAGCACGACGGCACGCTTCGATCTGACGAGCAGTGATGCGTTCCGGCTCCATGGCCTTCAGGCCGTACGAACCGAAGTTCAGCGAGAAGCCGCCCTTCGACGAACCGCTGATACGGCCCTTAAAGGCCTTACGGTACTTGGTCTTTTTAGGTTGCAGCATGGTCTAATCAGCCCTCACGACCACGACGCGGACCGCGGTCACCGCGGGGGCCACGTTCACGGCCTTCGTTGGACGACGGACCCGAGGCTTCTTGGGCCCAACGCTTGTCCTGAGCCATCGGGTCGTGCTCGAGCACTTCACCCTTAAAGACCCAGACCTTCACGCCGATGATGCCGTAGGTCGTCTTGGCTTCATAGAAGCCGTAGTCGATGTCGGCACGCAGGGTGTGAAGCGGAACGCGACCTTCACGGTACCATTCCATACGAGCGATTTCTGCACCGCCGAGACGGCCCGAAACGTTGATACGAACGCCCTTTGCGCCGAGACGCATGGCCGATTGCATCGAACGCTTCATGGCACGACGGAAGGCCACACGGCGTTCCAGCTGCTGAGCGATGTTTTCAGCGATCAGCTGAGCGTCGGTTTCCGGCTTACGGACTTCGACGATGTTCAGGTGAACTTCGCCTTCGGTACGAGCCGCAATGTCCTTGCGCAGCTTGTCGATGTCAGCGCCCTTCTTGCCGATCACGACGCCCGGACGGGCGGCGTAGATCGTCACACGGCACTTCTTGTGCGGACGCTCGATGATTACGCGGGCAACGCCAGCGGCCGAAAGACGATCTTTCAGCCAAGCACGCAGCGCCAGATCCTGGTGCAGCAGCTTAGCGTAGTCAGCACCGCCGGCGAACCAGCGGCTGTCCCACGTGCGGTTCACGCCAAGGCGCAGACCAATCGGATTGATTTTCTGACCCATTAGGCGGCCTCACCTGCTTCGCGAACCACGATGGTGATTTCGCTGAACGGTTTCAGGATGCGCGACGAGCGACCACGAGCGCGGCTCGCAAAACGCTTCATCACCAGGTTCTTACCCACGAAGGCTTCGGCAACGATGAGGTTGTCGATGTCCAGGTTGTGGTTGTTCTCGGCGTTCGAGATGGCCGAATACAGGGCCTTACGAACGTCGATGGCGATGCGCTTGCGGCTGAACTCAAGCTCGTTGAGAGCTTTTTGAACCGGCAGGCCACGGATCGAGGCAGCTACCAGGTTCAGCTTCTGCGGGCTGATACGAACGTTAACCAGCTTAGCGCGGGCTTCGTTCGCAGCAACACGACGGGTGTTCTTGGTCTGGGCCATGGATTATTTCCTCTTGGCCTTCTTGTCCGCAGCGTGACCCGGGAAGTTACGGGTCGGCGCGAACTCGCCGAACTTCATGCCAACCATCTCTTCCGAGACGGCGACAGGAACGTGCTTCTGGCCGTTGTAAACGCCAAAGGTCAGACCCACGAACTGCGGCAGGATGGTGGAGCGACGCGACCAGGTCTTGATCACATCTTTACGGCCCGACGATTGAGCGGCGTCGGCCTTCTTGAGCAGATACCCGTCGACAAACGGGCCTTTCCAGGAGGAGCGGGCCATTCTTAGCGAGCCTTCTTCACGTGACGGCTACGGATAATGTACTTGTCCGTGGCCTTGTTCTTGCGAGTACGGGTACCCTTGGTGTCCTTACCCCACGGCGTAACCGGAGTACGACCGCCCGAGGTACGACCTTCACCACCACCGTGCGGGTGGTCGATCGGGTTCATGGCAACGCCGCGGACGTGCGGACGGAAGCCCATGTGACGCTTGCGACCAGCCTTACCGAGGTTCTGGTTCATGTGGTCCGGGTTGGACACGGCACCAACGGTAGCCATGCAGCCATCCAGAACCATACGAAGTTCACCCGAACCCAGACGGATTTGAGCGTAACCTTGGTCGCGGCCAACCAGCTGGGCGTAAGCACCAGCCGAACGAGCCAGCTGAGCGCCCTTGCCCGGCTTCATTTCCACGTTGTGGATGATGGTGCCGACAGGGATCGAGCGCAGCGGCATAGCGTTGCCCGGCTTCACGTCAACCTTCTCGCCAGCGACGATGGTGTCACCAGCCTTCAGGCGTTGCGGAGCGATGATGTAGGTCTTCTCACCGTCAGCGTACGTCACCAGAGCGATGAACGCGGTACGGTTCGGATCGTATTCCAGGCGCTCAACGGTGCCGATAGCGTCGAACTTGCGACGCTTGAAGTCGATCTTACGATAGAGGGTCTTAGCGCCACCGCCACGGAAGCGGACAGCGATACGACCACCCTGACCACGTCCGCCCGACTTGGTCAGGCCTTCGGTCAGCGACTTTTCCGGACGGCCTTTGTGCAGCTCGGAACGATCAACCAGCACCAGGGCGCGGCGGCCCGGCGAAGTCGGATTGTAATGCTTCAGAGCCATCTGATTAGAGCCCCGTCGTCACGTCGATCGACTGGCCTTCAGCCAGCGTCACGATAGCTTTTTTGATGTCCACGCGACGGCCGTTGATGCCACGGAAGCGCTTGGTCTTGCCCTTTTGAACCAGGGTATTGACCTTGAGGACGTTGACTTTGAACAGGGATTCAACCGCAGCAGCGATTTCATCCTTGGTCGAGGTACCGGCAACGCGGAACACGACTTTGTTCTGTTCCGACAGGATCGTGGCCTTCTCAGTGATGATCGGGCTCAGGATGGTGTCGTAGTGCTTGGCGGTAGGTTGAGCGGCGGCCATTATGCGGCTTCCTTCTCAGCAAAGCGCGCCTCGATTGCTTCAACAGCAGCCTTGGTCAGCACAAGTTTGTCAGCACGCAGGATGTCATAGACGTTCAGGCCGGCGTTCGGCAGGACGTCGATGTGCGGGATGTTGCGAGCAGCGAGGCCGAAGTTGGTGTCAACTTCCGGACCAGCAATGATCAGAGCCTTGTTCCAGCCCAGAGCACCGAAAGTGGCGCGCAGGGTCGAGGTTTTGGCTTCAGCAACCGAAACGGTGTCTACGACAACCAGGTCGCCGGCCTTGACCTTCGAGGACAGGGCGTGACGCAGAGCCAGGGCGCGGACTTTTTTCGGCAGCGAGAAGCCGTGGTCGCGAACGACCGGACCGAAAGCGCGCGAACCACCAACGAACTGCGGTGCACGGCGCGAACCGTGACGAGCGCCGCCGGTGCCCTTTTGCTTGTACATCTTCTTACCCGTACGAGAGTTCTCGTTGCGGGTTTGAACCTTGTGCGTGCCAGCGCGACGCTTGGCCAGCTGCCAGTTCACGGTACGGGCCAGCAGGTCGCCGCGGATGTCGGTCAGGCCGAAAACGGCATCCGACAGTTCCACGTCGCCAGCAGCCTTGCCGTCGAGTTTGATGACAGAGAGTTTCATTACGCTTCACCGCCTTCGCTGGCTTCTACGGCCGGAGCTGCAGCAGCTTCGGTAGCAGCCGACTTCACAGCACCCGGGAACGGGGCTTCAGCCGGACGAGCCTTTTTCACAGCGTCGGTGACCTTGAGGTAGGTACCGTCGTGGCCCGGGACAGCGCCCTTGACCAGGATCAGACCACGCTCAGCGTCAACACGAACGATCGTGAGGTTTTGCTGGGTGACAGTTTCTTGACCGTAGTGACCAGCCATTTTCTTGCCCGGGAACGTACGACCCGGATCTTGGCGGTTACCAGTCGAACCGTGCGAACGGTGCGAGACCGAAACGCCGTGGGTGGCACGCAGACCGCCGAAGTTCCAACGCTTCATCGCACCGGCAAAACCTTTACCGATGGTCAGGCCTTGGACGTCGATCTTTTGACCAGCTACGAAGTGGTCAGCCGACAGTTCGGCACCCACGTCCAGCAGGCCATCCTCGTCCACGCGGAACTCGGTAACGTATGCCTTGGGTTCAACTTGAGCCTTCGCGAAAGCTTCGCGTTGCGGCTTGGCCGTATTTTTGGCCTTCTTAGAGCCAGCGCCCAACTGGAGCGCGACGTAACCGTCACGTTCCTTGGTACGTTGGCCGACGACTTGGCAGCCGTCGAGCTGAAGTACAGTAACCGGCACGTGTGCACCATCATCGGCGAACACGCGGGTCATACCCAGCTTTTTGGCGATCACGCCCGTGCGCATCGGATCCCGCCTCTTCTTTCTTAGATCTTGATCTCGACGTCCACGCCAGCCGACAGGTCGAGCTTCATGAGCGCGTCCACAGTCTGCGGGGTGGGGTCGACGATATCGAGCACGCGTTTGTGCGTGCGGATTTCAAACTGCTCGCGCGACTTCTTGTCGACGTGCGGCGAGCGGTTCACGGTGAATTTCTCGATCAGGGTCGGCAGCGGGATCGGACCACGAACAGTCGCGCCCGTGCGCTTGGCGGTGTTAACGATTTCGCGCGTCGAGAAGTCGAGGACGCGATGATCGAAGGCCTTGAGCCTGATGCGGATGCTTTGATCCATATCGGTTAGTATTCCCATGCGGCCGGAGCCGCGTCCCTGTGAACCATTTCAAAGACCGAAGCCTCAGGGTCGAAACCCCAGGGAACGCAAATCCGCAAAAACGAACGGCCCACACGGTTTCCCGCCTGAGCCAAAAAATCCCAAGAAGCTGCAAAAAGAACAGTAACTTAGGTCGTCCCTGCGAACCGCGTTTGCATCCGGAGATGCACAGCCGGTCCAACAAGAGTGGTGCTTATGCCTTCCGAATCCCTTCGGGTCAAGCACTGAATCCCAAGTCCCATAAGTGTTTGCGCCTCATGAGTTGTCGCCTCATAGCCGCCCCTCCCACCACTTTTCAAGACCCCAATTTGGCCATCTACGACCCCGTGAGAGGCCGAGCCGGAAAAGTTGATTTCAAAACAATGGCCCGCACGCCCCTCCCCTCCAGCCGCATGGAGGGCGATTCCAGAGGGGTTTGGTTAATTTGAATTAAGGGCTGAGGCGAAATGCGGCAGGACCAAGGCAGCAAAAAAGAAACTTCCGACGTACGATCAAATAACGACGTATGTTTGCCTTATTGCGTAACATCGCGGCAACACCATGCCTCGCTAGTCCGAAACATGACAAGTTCGTTACAGCGAACCGCCTCGTTTGACCCTAAGTCGTCTCCACCGGCCCGTTCCTTGGTGAACGAGCCCAAGAAAGTCTTTTAAGGACATACGACAATGAAAACCGTTTTCTTCGCTTCGGCAGCCGTCGCCGCTCTGATCGCTGCTCCGGCTATGGCTCAAACCGTTGGTTCGGCTAGCGTCTCCTACACCCACAGCGACACCGACGTTGCTGCCGTGCAAGGCCTGGACACCGACGCTTTCGCTCTGAACGGCGCTGTCGCCACCCCGATCTTCGGTGACTGGACTGTCACTGCAGAAGCAAACGTCGCCAACACTGAATCGGACCTGGCTGCCAGCGAAACCACCCTGTCGGGTTCGGCTGCCCTGACCAAGGTCATCGGTTCGTACCGCGTCGGTGGCTTCTACGCCGCTAACGAAATGCCGGGTGCAACCCTGAACACCTTCGGCGCTGTCGCTCAGAAGTACTTCGACCGTGCAACCGTTTCGGGCGTCGCTTCGTACGGCTCGGTTTACGACGCCGACATCTACACCGTGAAGGCTGACGCTGCTTTCTACGCAACCTCGGACCTGCGCCTGAACGCGGGCGTTTCGTTCCAGAACGTTGACTTCGGCGGCGCTGACTTCGACACCGTTGCCGGTACCGTTGGCGCTGAATACCAGTTCGCTAACTCGCCGTACTCGGTCTTCGGTGCTTACACCTACACCGACTCGGACGACCTGGCCGTTGAAGACAACGCCTTCAAGATCGGCGTGCGTTACAGCTTCGGCGGTGGCCTGCAAGCCCGCGACCGCGCTGGTGCTCGCATGGACCTGAGCAACAACGTGTTCGTACCGTTCTTCAACTAAGCTTCGCCTTGGTTGAGCCGTAAGGCACACGGAAAAGGCCCCGGTGGATTTCCACCGGGGCCTTTTTGTTGCCTGACGCTCAGTAGGCCCGGTGCGAGGCCACGAAGTCCAGTCGCTGGGACATGAAGTCACGGAAGAACTCCACGCGGCGCCAGTCAGTCGGTGCGCGCTGCAATTCGGCGAGGCGCCGCTCTACCCGATCAATGTAGTGGTCGAGGTGCTGAGCCGTCAGAGCTTCGATCTCGATCTCTACCGGCATTGCCGCACGCTTGGCCTTGATCTGCGCCAGCAGGTCCATAGCCTCGCCCATGTGGCTGTCTTCCATGAACACCGGCACGATGTTCACAGCCGCCAGTCCGTTGATCGCGAACATGGCGATGTACTGGTTGTAGTCGAAGTAGTCGCCGACCGAGTAGGTGCCATAGTGACCGCGGGCTTCATACAGCTTCTGGGCATCGAAGCGGTTCAGCAGCGACAGTCCGAACTCGCGGTTGTGGCACTCCATCAGCACTTGGCCCAGCGACTGGTAGTTCGGCACCGTCACATAGCACCGTGCCTGCTCGTTCATGGCCTGCGCGATATTGTAGATCAGCCGGTGGCTGTCAGGCACGTGCTCCAGCACATTGTCACAGACAACCAGATCGAACTTGCCCAGACTTTCCATGAAGTCGATGTCGTCGGCATCGCCGTAGGTGATTTCGACGGTGTCGAGCGCGTTATTGTCCTCGAGGTTGAGAGCAAAATACTTCAGCTCGGACTCGCCGACCTCTATGCCGCGAACCGTGGCCCCTTGCTGGGCCGCTGCGATGCAGACCCCGCCATAACCACAGCCGATGTCGAGTACGCGCTTGTCGGCTAACGGGCCGGTAAAGTGCGTGACCATCTTATCGACGATCTCTGCACCACGTTCGTTGCCGCTCAAGATGTATTTGAGATGCTCCTCCCAAAGATGGTCTCCATGGGAGATCTCGCGAAGAGCACTCTCAAACTTACCCATATGCCCCATGTGAACGCCTGCCCTCACTCTAAGCCGAAGCCGGATTGATTCTAGCTAACAACGTTATAGATAGAACTCCGGGGATCAACTCATTTGGCAAGCGGGGTGACGTTAATCGCCCCTAGTCCCGACGACGCACCCGTACGTCACCCGAACCGACGGCACGTTTGCTCACATTGCCGGTCACACGATCGATCACGATATCGCCTGCGCCGGCGATGCTTGCCGAGACATCGCGAACAACACCGCCCACCTGCACATCGCCAGAGCCCATAATGTTGACCTGCAACTGGCCGATGCGGCCGTCGGTGATGTCAACATCACCTGAGCCCGCGATGGAAATGCGGGCGTCGCCCTCGGCCCGCTGGACTTCGACATCGCCCGAACCGGCAATATTGATCGAGAGGTCGCCAACCGCCGTGGAACGGATATCTCCGCTGCCACCGATCGAGACATCCAGCTTGCGAGCACTTCCGGTCCACACGTCTCCCGAGCCCCCGATGCTCACCTTGGTGTCGTTGGCGACGTTGGCAATGACCCAGTTGCCGCAACCCGAATGGGCCAGACGAACGTTCTCCGCCCCTCGCCCGATCGCGCCAAAGACGGCGCCGTCGGTTCGCACATCCGCGTCGCGGGGGCCACGGATGATAATCAGCGGAGCGCTGGACAACTCGACACGACCCGTGCCGCGCACAGAGGCGGAGGCCCCCTCACCGGGGCGCGAAGGTGGGGTATCTCCGCGCCTTCCGCCTTCGCAGCTCAAAGCGCGGGTGCGCAGTCCACGGCGGTATATGTTGCCGTCGATGCGAACGTTTCCGCCCTCGCGGACAACTTCCAAGGCGGGCAGGTTGCTGTTACCTTGCTGGACCTCCACCGCAATGTCGGAGCGGGCCTCCGGCATGTAGACGACGCGGGCAATCGCGTTGTCGACGCGGACGGACTGGGCGCTCGCTGCACCACCACCAAGGGTCGCAACTGCGGCACCGGCCAAAAGCAGGGTCAGGGTCTGTTTCATCGTCAGTCTCCTTGTTCGGCCACGTCGCCGTTGTTGGAAGCATGCTGACCCAAGGCTGATCCGATGTCCGCTTAAAAGCCTGTCATTAAGCCCTTTTAATCTTGCGCCTGAATCCGCAGCCCTCCACTGGCCGTAGGATCCGCCACAAACTCGCGCGGGATCGCGGCAATGCGGTTCCCGAGGACCATCATGCGCCTCAGGGGCACAGACATCGCCCACTTCATAGCCAGCGCTGGACCGTTTACGGCCGAAACGGCGGGCGGCTTAAGGCCGCGTGTGCGCATATAGGCGTGGGTATATAGGGCCCCCGTTCGGGCGCGGCTCTCCCAAGTCTGGTATTCCATCGACAGGCTCACACAGAGACCATCGACATTCTCGACGCGGTGCGGCGCGTACAACGGCCACGCCAGCGCCTCGCCCGGATGTAGCTCAAACACCTGCGCATCTGCCTCGAACTCGAGACTGTAGGGCACTTCCTCGGACGTCTGACGGGCGACAACCCTTTCCATCGTGACTTCCGGTAGATGGGCTTCATCAGATGGGTAGACAAACATGCGTTTGATCCCGCGCATGTGGAACAGCACTACGCCGGCCGGATCAAAGTGATACGGCACGCGGGTTCCGGGCGACGAGATGATCAACTGTCCCGAACGTTTGATGGCCCGTAACGATGGGTAGGCCGCTGCAATGTCCCCGAAAGCATCCGTCGCCCGCGACCACAGTTCCAGCCACTGATCCTCAATGCCGCGGAGATTGACCCAGATGCGCGCTCTGCGGACCGCTTCCAGGAGTTCCGCCCCGGTGGCATCGCCTCTTGTGCCCGCGCGCAAGGTAACCTGTCCGCGCTCGTCGAAGCGATATTCGTTGATGTCGATCAGTTCTTCTGGATAGCGGTCCAGCAACGCCGCCAGCGCCGCATCGCCGGTGAGTTCCGCGCTATCCAGCCCGTGGGTGTAAACCGCGCTTTGGCGTATCGGACCCAGCTCACGCTTCGTGCCATAATCATGCATTCTCAGGACTCCCCCGTCCGTATCCGGCTGGCCATGCTCTTGCCTGCAAGAAGGAGACCGCGGCCCTTCCCCAGCCCGCCCGTCTCGCTCGCATCAATCGCAGCCCACCGTCGTCGCGCGCTCACCAGCACGCGCTCGTTTCTGACAACCCTCCCCACGTGGTCGACCCAC
>NZ_JSYD01000076.1:0-6028 GCF_054824005.1 Brevundimonas sp. GN22
CGTCTTGAGCATTCGCTGGACGTCGGGGTGGTGGCGGATCGGCAAGGTACGCTCGCCGGTCGGGACGCGGCCTTGAATGCGGGCATCGGCAAAGGCTTCGGCGCGCTGGGTCGCACGCTCGGCGATAGCCACGCCCTGCATGCCCGTGCCCAGTCGCGCGCGGTTCATCATGATGAACATAGCGGCCAGACCCTGATTGGGTTTTCCGACCAGCCAGCCCTTGGCACCGTCCTGATCGCCAAAAGTCAAAGAACAGGTGGGCGAGGCGTGGAGCCCCATCTTGTGTTCGATGCCTGTGCAGATGACGTCGTTGCGATCGCCCAGACTGCCGTCTTCGGCGGGCAGGTATTTGGGCACAAGGAAGAGGGAGATGCCCGCAGTGCCCTCTGGTGCGCCCTCGATGCGGGCCAGCACCAGATGGACAATGTTTTCCGTCAGGTCGTGCTCGGCAAAGGTGATGAAGATCTTGTTGCCGAACAGGCGGTAGCTGCCATCGGCCTGTTCGATCGCCTTCGTGCGCAGGGCACCAAGGTCGGAGCCGGCCTGTGGTTCGGTAAGGGCCATGGTGGCGTACCAGTCGCCGGCCACGATTTTCGGCAGATACTGCTGCTTCAGATGGTCGGCCGCGTGATCGTCCAGCAGCTCGACAGCGCCATGGATCAGCAGCACGCCGACGCCATAGGCCATACAGGCCGAGGTCCACATTTCCATCGTGGCCACGCCTGTGGCCGTCGATAGCCCCATGCCGCCCCAGTGAGCGGGCAGAGTCACGCCATTCCAGCCGGACGCCGTCCAGTCGGTAAAGACATCGGTAAAACCGGGTGGGGTCTGGACCTTACCGGAAGAGTATTTGGCCCCGACGCGGTCGCCGATCTGGTCCACCGGCGCGATGCGCTCTTCGGCAAATCTGGCAGCCTCGCGAAGGATGTCTTCAAGCTCGTCACTGGTCAGGACTTCGGCTTGGGTGGACTTCGGCGCGCCGAGGGTAGTGGCGGCGAATTTGAGGCGGCGGACAGGTGCAACGTAGGACATCTATGGCTTCCCGAAATCAGAAAGCCATAGATGACATTGTATAATAGTTATGTGAAGTAATTTATTCCGGTCGTAGCGATTTGAGGTCGCGTTAGAGCCCTGACAGCTTACTCAGGATTTCGACCACCTTTTCATAGTCTTGCTGGCCCAGCACGTTACGCAAGCTATCCGTGTGCTGTTCGTGGGCCTTGCGGACCTGGGTCATGAACTTCTTGCCGGCAGCCGTCAGGCGCAGCGAGTTGGCGCGGCGGTCCAGAGGATCGGCCGAACGGCTCACCAGTCCGCGATTGACGAGGTCATCGATACGCACAACCAGATTGGGTTGGCGAACGCCCAGAACCGCCGCCAGATCGGCTTGGCGGCGGCCCGGGTTGTTCTCGATCAGCACCAGTGCCGAGTACTGCACGGGGCTGAGGTCCAGATGTTCGAAGCGCGCAGCGAACTCGCGAGCGACGTACTGTTGGGCGGTCCGCAAATGAAAGCCGAGGGCCTGATCCAGGCCACCCAGTTCGAGGTCGTGGTCGTGGCCGTTGTTATTTGCGGTTGCAAGCCCGTCGGTCATTCTGAGTTCCTGCTACCTAGCAGCGTTACGCTAGGGAAAGTTGTGATCTTTCAGAACAATTACAACGAACATTATAATTATGCGAGAGGGAGTTGAGGGTCACTTCTCCCGTGTGGCTGTGAAGCTGAAGTTCACGCGTACCGCAGCCGGTATGGATTCGGTGTCGCCATACATGCCCTGACCCACGCCAAACACCGTACGGTCAAGGTTTGCGCTGCCTGTGGCGCGAGCCGTGTCGCCGTCAATCTTGAGGCGGAAGGGCAGCGATACAGGGGCTGATACCCCGCGCAGAGACAGGCTGCCGTCCGCGACATATCGCTCCTCGCCGGTTTTGCGGATGCGGTTGGCGGTGAAGACGGCGGACGGATGGGACGAGGCGTCAAAGAAATCGGTCCCCGGCAGGCTCGAATCGCGCTGAGCGTCGCCCGTCGATGCGGAGCGGGTGTTGATGGTCACCTTGATGCGGGAGTTGGCCAGATCGTCTGGTGAGAACAGGATGTCGGCATCCCACTCACCGAAGCGGCCGTTAATGGCTTCGCCAGACCAACTGGTGGTGAAGCCGAGGTTGGCAGAAGACGAGGCCACCGCCCACTTGGAAAGAGGCTGCTTAGCCACTTCCTCGACGGCTTCGGTTTCCTCTTCGGTCTGTTCGGCAGCGTCTTCGCTCATGCCATCGGCCTGGGGAGTGACATCCTCAGTTGCGACGACGGCCTCCAGATCCTCGACCTGTTCAGCGGGCGCGGCCTTGTTAGCCGCGGGGCGGGCGTAAAGGGTGGCCGAAGCGCCGACGAGGCACAGCGCAACCAACGCCGCCCAAAGGCGAGGTTCGCCTAAACCGGCTCGGCCAGAACCCGTCATTCGGGACATCAGGGCCTGCTTGTCCAGCCACTGGTGTTTGATCACGGCACCGATATGTAGGGCAACCAGACCGTAGGTTAGCCATGCGAGTGCGGTGTGGCCCGTCGCAGCGGACTGTTCCCAGACGGCTTTGGCCTCTGGCTCCAATGACGAGATGAACGGGACGTGCGGCCACGGAATAGTGGAATACAGCAGCGTCGGAATGTTGATGCGCGCAGCCGACACCAGAATCCAGCCCGTGATCGGCAGCCCGATCATGATTAAATAAAAGGCGATGTGCACCGCATTCGACGCCAGCTTTTCAGCCTTGGGCATATCTGCCGGATGTGGCGGTGCGCGGTGCACCAGCCGCCACGCCAGTCGCGCCAGACTGAGCAGAAGAATGGTGATGCCGATCGATTTGTGCAGTTGGAACACGGCATACGTCGATGCGCCGCTATTGCCGCCCATGCGCCATCCCAGCACGATCTGAAAAATGATGGCGGCTGCGATAATCCAGTGGAGGACGATGGCGACGCGGGAATAGCGGGTCATTTTCCGATCCTTGAGGCGGTGCTGAACGTCAAAACGTTATGATTAAACATTCATACAAATTATAATCAAAACGCATTTTTCGAAGCGATGCATCATAAAAATGCGTAGCGAGTATATAAATGATGGTAGATAAATAAATTGCTTGCCAACCCTCGTTCGTCCTCGCATCGTCGGAGCCATAAGAATAGCTCTTGAGAGGGGAGGGCAGATGTTAGGAAGTTTGGCAGACTGGATTTCGACGACAGCCGTCGGACAGACAGTAGCGAATGTCCTTTGGCTGATACCGGCGCTTCAAAGCGTGCATATTCTGGCCATGGGGACTCTGTTGATGTCGGCAACCCTGATCAGCCTGAGGCTGATGGAGGTAGTCGGCAAAGACCGTTCGGTCGAGTGGTACGCGGAGCGGTTTCTGTCCTGGATCTGGTGGCCGCTGGCTGTGCTGGTCGTCACGGGACTTCTGCTCATCAGCGGTGAACCGGCGCGTGCGCTTCTGAACCTCGTATTCCAGCTTAAAATGGGCCTTCTGCTGCTGGTTGTCATTCTGACGGTCACGGTTGCCCGTGTGGTCAAGACGAATGCTGGCCAATGGACCTTGGCGACTTCGTCGCAAGCCAAGCTGTTCGGCCTGCTAACCCTCATCCTTTGGGTCGCGATTGTCGTCGCCGGCCGACTCATCGCTTACGTGGAGTGACCGATATGGGATTACTTCAACCGCTTGTTGATGGCATCGGCAACTCCTCGCTCTCCCAGGCCATTGCCGAGTCCGCCTATCTGTTTCCGGCCTTTGAATCGGCGCACGTCGTAGCGCTGGGCATTGTGTTCGGTTCGATCGCTGCCGTAGATCTGCGTCTGCTCAATCTGCGATTTACAGACCAGAATGTGATGTCGCTGACGTCGCGCCTGCTGCCATTCACCTGGATTGCCTTTATCTTTGCAGCCTTGACCGGCGTTCTGATGTTTGTCGCTGATCCAGGGCGTTACCTAGAAAACCTGCCATTCCAGTTGAAGTTTTTGCTTCTCGCTCTGGCGGGCGTGAACATGGCCATCAACCACTTTATGGTCAGCAAGAATATGGAGCAGTGGGGACAGCCAGGGCGCTCCACCACGGCGGCCAAGCTGTCCGGCGCGGCATCGCTGATCCTGTGGACGCTGATCATCTTTGCAGGCCGCTGGATCGGCTTCAGCTGATCCCAACCGATATTCCGCAAACTGGGGCATCCGAAAGGGTGCCCCTTTTTTATGCGGCGAACAGGAAGTGGGGCGGGCAAAAAAATAGCCACCGGAGCCTGTGGCAATCCGGTGGCTAATAGGCGGTATGGCCAGCAGCCGGGTGGGAGGTGCTGCTGGTAGGGATCAGGTCTTACTGCCTGACAAATTCACCTTCGATGTGCAGTTTGACGTCATCGCCGATGGCAGGCAGGCCGTAGGTGATGCCGAAGTCGGAACGCTTGATCATAGCGCGACCGTCAAAGCCCGCCTTGTAGGTGCCGCCCATGGACGGGCCGGCCTGGTTGAACTTGACTTCCATCGTTACCGGCTTGGTCACGCCGCGTAGGGTGAGATCGCCCTCGACCGTCGCCTTGGTCGGGTCGGAAGCGTCCACGCGCAGCGACCGCGAAGTGAAGGTTGCCGTTGGATGGTTCTCGACGTCGAAGAAGTCGGCATTCTTGAGGTGACGGGTCAGACCAGCCGAAGTGGTCGCAACGTCGCCCATCGGGATGGTGGCTGTCAGGGTGCTGGCCGACGGATTGGCGCTGTCCAGCTTCAGCTCGGCGGTCGCGTTGGCGAACTGGCCATAATACTGCGAGAAGCCGAGGTGGTTGACCGACCAGGTGATGTTGCCGTGGGACGAGTCCAGCTTGTAGGTCCCGGCTTGTACCTCGGACGGGACCTTGGTCATTGCGGCCTGAGCGATAACGCTGCCTGCACCCAGGAGGGTGAGCGAGGCCGCGGCTGCCATGACGTGGCGTTTGGTAAGCTTCATGGGGTCTCCCTGTGGAATTGTTTACTTATTATCATCGTAATGATTGATAACTATTTCGGTCGACGTCAAGTGGCGCATTTTGCCGCGGATAGTGGTTGTGTTTTTTGGTAAACCGCTGTCCTTTGATGAAAGGGTGCGTCGCGTAGCGTTGAGTGATGGAGGGGGCAGTTTGGTGGTCGGATCTGACAAGGCTTCTTTGGAAGCTGAAATCGCCCATATTCAGAGTACGGGCACGCTTGGCCGGTCCGGAACTGTCCTCAGACTGTTCAACTTCATTGTCGAGCGCACATTGTCGGGCACTCGCCCCAACGAAGCCGAGATTGCCGTCGAGGTCTTCGGACGGTCGGGTTCTTTTGAGGCAGGACAGGACGCTGTGGTCCGCGTCTATGTCCACCGTTTGCGCAAACGGCTCGATGATTATTACGTCCGCCATCCCGAGCGTGAGCATCGCCTGATCATTCCGCGTGGCGAGTACAGGTTGGTGCTGGAGACAGTGTCTGTGGGTGCAACGCCCGTCGCCGTCCGGGGACGTGGACGTGTGTCTAAGCGGGCATTGATAGCTTCAGGGGCGGCGGCACTGCTGCTGGCGGGCGTCGCCGCTGGATATGGCGCTGCCAACCTCGGCGGTGCGACGCCCAAGGGCATGATGCAGGCCGAAGTGTGGGCCGCGCATAAGAAATCCAAACGACCGCTGCTGATCGTGGTCGGGGACTATTACATCTACGGCCAGACGGACAGGGTCGGTAACGTCGAGCGATTGGTGCGCGAGTTCTCGGTCAACTCTCGCGAAGACCTGCATGAGTTGATGATGATCGGGGAGGGCGAGAGCGACGATGCGGTCGACCTCGGCCTGGGTTATCTACCCGTCGCGACAGCCGAAGCGCTGAGAGCCGTCGCCCCTTTGCTGGCAGCGCGTGAAGACACCCGCGTAATACCCGCCTCTGCATTCGAGCCGCACATGCTTCAAAACAGTGATGTGCTCTATGTTGGATACATCAGCGGCCTGCACGACCTTGAAGACATTGTCTTCCGTGGCGGGCGGTTCAAACCGGGGCAAG
>NZ_JSYD01000008.1:0-70217 GCF_054824005.1 Brevundimonas sp. GN22
GCCCCTACTGATCCGAGCCCGGCTTGGCCGGGCGGAACACCTGCACTAACGCTCCGATTGCAGCGCTAGTCCACCGATGTTCAAAAAGATTTTACCGCCCCCATTGCCAAAGCTTGGGCCGCTTCCCAGCTCTGCCGTATCGGGCTGTACTCGAAGCCATGACCATAGACGCCACGCAGCCGGTGTTGCCAGCCTGCCGTCGCAATATCCCCCTCCATCCTGCTGAGAATGCACGTGATGCCCGCTTTGCGGGTGCGCGCTCTCACGCCTGTATCCAAGGATCCTCATCATGACCTCCGAGGTAGAACACAAGAATGATCTAAACACCCCGCACCTTCCCGCCTCCATTCAGCTGTCGATCGAGTATCTACCGATCGCTGCCCTGATCGCGGAAGGTCGCAAACTCAAACTTCACAAAGCCTCCGACATTACCGCCCTGGCCCGGGCCATCGAGGTGTTCGGCTTTCTGGTGCCGGTCCTGATTGATCAGGACAGCAAGATCATCTCCGGCAATGGCCGTCTGGAAGCCGCTCGCAAACTGGGCTTATCGGATGTGCCGTGCATCCGCGTCCGCCATCTCAGTGCGGATCAGTTGCGGGTCTTCCGCATTGCCGAGAACCAGCTCGGACAACTGGCTGGCTGGGACACCGAAGCGCTGGGGCTTGAACTGCAAGACCTGTCCAATATCGATCTCGGGTTCAGCCTTGAGGTCACCGGCCTATCTTCAGCCCGCATCGACAGCCTGATCCTGGAAGGTGATGGCGGGGGCGATAAAGCCGATGCCCTGCCCGATCGTCCCCTTGAGCCGGTCAGCCGCCTAGGGGATCTGTGGCTGCTCGGTGATCACCGGCTCTACTGCGGCGATGCCACAGCGCGCGAGACCATGGCCGCCTTGTTGCAAGGCGATGCGGTGCGTGTGGTGGTCACTGATCCCCCCTATAATGTCGAGGTGGCCGGTCATATCACCGGCTCAGGCAAGCACGACGAGTTCGTCATGGCCTCTGGCGAGATGAGCGATGACGAGTTCACCCAGTTCCTAACCCAAGTCCTTCTCCGCTCCAGCGAAGCGCTGGTGGAGGGCGGTCTGTGCTATTTCTGCATGGACTGGCGTCATATGGCCCACACCTTGGCCGCAGCCGACCATGCAAAGATGGAACTGCTGAACCTGATCGTCTGGGACAAGACGTCTGGCGGTATGGGTAGCTTCTATCGCTCACGCCATGAGCTGATCTTCCTGTTCCGCAAGTCTGGAGCGTCGCACCTCAACCGCGTCGAACTGGGCAAGCACGGGCGTAACCGTGCCAATGTCTGGGCCTATGAGGGCGTCAACGGCTTTGGTGCCAAGAAGGCCAAGGCCCGTGAGATGCATCCCACGGTCAAACCTATGGCGCTGATCCGTGATGCCATCCTCGATAGCTCCAGCCCCGGCGATGTGGTGCTGGATCTGTTTAGCGGCAGCGGCACCACAATCATCGCCTCCGAAGCCAGCCGTCGCCGCGGCCGCGCCAGTGAACTGGACCCCCGCTATGTCGATGTCGGGGTCAAGCGCTGGCAGGACTATACGGGCCGCGCTGCCATCCTGGCCTCCACCGGTCAGACCTTTCAGCAGGTGCGCCATGAGCGTGAAGAGCTATCGCAAGCCCAACCGCAGTTGAGCGTGGTGCCGAGCGAAGCAAAGGCAGACGCGTCTTTGCCCTCGCCTGCCCAGCCTCGTGTGCGTGTTCGCACCCGGGCCCTGGCCGCGTGATGGGAGAGATGTGTCATGTCCCATGCCCTCACAGACTATACGGTCGGCTTTGCCCGGCCGCCCAAGGCCCATCAATACGCCAAGGGTCAGAGCGGTAATCCCAAAGGCCGTCCCAAGGGTTCCCGCAATATGGCCACCCTCTTGCGTGAAGAACTGGACCGCAAGGTCGCTGTCACCGTCGATGGCCTGACCAAGAAGATGTCCAAGCGCCAGATCGCGGTACGCCAACAGGTCGACAAGGCCGTCAAAGGTTGCCCCAAGGCCTTCCAGACCCTGCTCAAGATCGAGGCGGAAGGTCCCACTTCGCTGCAGGAAGAGACCAAGGCGCATCGCCCCAGCGAGATCCAGCCCTCGAGTTATGACGAGATCATCGACGCCTATGTGGCCGATCTTGTCTCCTCCTCGAGTGAAGGGGGCGCATCATGAGTGCGCTTCCCCTGCCCGCCGATATCATGGTGCACAGCTTGGCCAGGCGCGAGTTCGAGGTGTTCCTCGAACTCGTGTTTCATCATCTCAACTCGGACACACCCCTGTCGCGGGGCTGGTATCTGTCAGCCATGTGCCAAGCCTTGCACGAGGTAGCCCAAGGCCATGAGCGTCGTCTGCAGATCACTGTGCCACCTCGTCACTTGAAGTCGATCATGACCACGGTAGCGTTCCCCGCCTGGTTGCTGGGACAGAGACCCGAGACCCGCATCATCTGCGCCAGTTACGGGCAGGAGCTGTCGGCTGCCCTGTCGCGCAGTTTTCGTAAGGTGATCCAGTCGCGCTGGTATAGCGAGGTCTTTCCACAAACTGCCGCCTCCATCATCCGCGATACAGAAGCTGACCTTGGCACGCGCCAAGGCGGTTATCGCTTTGCCACCGCCGTCGGCGGCACAGTCACAGGCATCGGGGCCGACCTGATCATTATCGATGACCTGATGAAGGCCCAGGACGCGTCCTATCCGGAAGCGCGGGCCAAGGCGCAGCGGTTTGTCGACGAGACCCTGCTCAGCCGTCTCGATAACAAACAGACCGGTGCCGTCATCGCCATCCAGCAGCGACTGCATGAAGATGATGTCTCCGCTCACCTCAGCAGCAAGGGCGGATATCGTCATCTGGACCTTCCTGCCATTGCCATGCGCGACGAGATCATTCCCTTGTCACGGGGCCGAACCCATAGCCGGCGGATTGGCGATGTGCTCAATCCACAGCGTGAACCACGCGAAGTCCTCGACCAGCTCAAGGCCGAGATGGGCCCGCGTGCCTTTGAAGCCCAGTACCAGCAGAACCCGACTCCTTTGGAGGGTGACTATCTGCAATGGGACAAGGTCCAGTTCTACGATGAGGCCCCACCACGCACCCGTCTCAACAAGGTGGTGCACAGTTGGGATTTGGCCTCCTCCAGTGATCCCAAGGCCGACTATTCGGTCGGCACCATCTGGGGACATGACGGCACAAGCTGGCTCTTGCTCGATGTGATACGCCAGCGCCTACTCTATCCGGACTTGTTGGCCCGTGTGCGGCTTGAGCGCAAACTCTGGAAGGCCGATGCCATATTGGTCGAGAAGTCTTCGGTGGGACCGGCTCTGCTGGAAGACCTCGCAAGAGACATGCGCGGGATTAGCGATCCCCAGTTTCATGCCCGTGCCTGTATGCGGCTTGGCATCAACGCTACCCTGCCCAAGGCCGAGCGGTATTTTGCATCAGTAGAGCGGCTCTATTCCGGTTTTGCCAAACTGCCGCGCTCAGCGACTTGGCTTGATGATCTCCATCGCGAGATGCAGACCTTTCCTGCCGCCCGCTATGACGATCAGGTCGATAGTCTCAGCCAGTTCCTCAACTGGGCCCCCAGCCGTCAGGGACGCAATATCCTCAAGGATCCCGACGCACGTCGTGACGGGCCTCGGCCGCGTTGAAACGAAAACAGCGGCGTCTAAAGACGCCGCTGCTGAATGTTAAATGTCCTCTATTTGACGCAGAACTCGTTCCAGCTCTTGGCAAATTCGTTTGCTGACATGGTCTCTTCGAGGAAGGGACCAAAGCTATCGCCAGACGCAATGTACTTTTGGAAACCCGTGTGGCCACCGAACCCGTTCTTAGCATTTATCTCGCCGCAAACGACCGGCACTTTGTCGTCATAGACATTGAAACGAGAGTTCCTAAAGCGCACCGAGCCAGGATCTTTCATCTGCGCTTTGACGGCACGCTCGGTATTGGCGATCCAGGTTTGTTGGCGCGCCTGATCATTGTAGTCCACCTCGCCCGTGTCGGTGTGCGAGGCAGTTTGTGCTTGCTGCGTTCTTTCAGACTCCAAGCGTTCGCGCTCCGCTTCTGTTTGCGCCTTTTCTTCAGCCGCCTGGGCAATCGCTGCGCGGGCCTCATCCACTTCGCTATCGCTCGTCGGGCAGCTTCTTAAGGCAGCGGCTTCTTTGCAGACTTGTACCCTCTCAGACCAATCAGCAGGCGCAATATGGTCCGGGCGTTTCATCGGAAGGGATTGCAGCACTCCAAACATTACAAAGCCGCCCAACATCACCAGCAATCCTTGCCACCGCTTTTTGATCAACCAGAACGGCTTCACAATCAGGGCAACTCCAACCAGCACCATGGTCAGCATCACAAACGATGCGGTTTCGATTATAAATTCCATAAATCCCCCATGGATCAGATCACAGCTCGGCTACTAACCACCGATGAGCTCTACTCGGATCCGCAACGAACCCTATAAGTCTCAACACGGTGACGCTGGTCGCTCAGAAGCCGCTGACAAGTCAACCAAAATGAGACTCATCGTCTGTCGCCCGATCAGATGCATTGCCCGCATCTGCGCCTATGGATGTTTGCAAAAAACTCGGATTGCGCGTGCAGCAGCTGCGCCAAGCCAAGGGCTGGTCGCAAGACGAGTTTGCACATCGCGCAAACCTGCACCGTACATATGTCTCGGGTGTTGAGCGCGGTATCCGCAATCCCACCATTACCGTTCTGGAAAAGCTGGCTGCTGGCCTTGAGATCACGCTGAGCGAGTTGGTGGCCCTGGAAGAATAGGTCGCGAGCGGCGATCCAGCACCTCCATGGCTTCGGCCAACGTTTTGGCGTCTTGCAGATAGCTTTGTAGGCACCCAGCCGCGCTGGATAGTTCCAGCAGATCAAGGTCGGTTGAGAGGCTCACAGCATACTCGGCCAAATGTCCGGCGAACACAGCCAATCGAAACTTCGCCTCCAGCGCATCATCGCGATCGAACATGCCTTGGTACAAATCATCAGAGGTCATGAATGGACTACCGCTCTGTTCACGGGCGAAGTCCACTCCAAAGTGAGGTGCTTCGCAAATGCGCCAGAAGCGGTCTTTCCTCATCGGTCGACAAGCAGACATTTGCCGAAGCTTACGGCTGTGCAGGAATGCTCCATCTGCTCGGCAAACCCGGCACTCGCTCCGGTGACGGTTACAAATGTCGTGGCTCTATGAAGCATGATGTTCTGCCGTGAACGGCTGCATTCCGGCCTACCTCAATAGCCGAGTAACAGGCGCCAAAGGGCCTGGCTGAGCCACACAACCGTCCCCAATGAGATGAGGGCGGCCAGAACAGCCACGGTGAGAGTCGTGAAGACGGCTCGCTCGGTGTCGAAGGCTGGCGCGACCTTCTGCATCAGGGCAACCGCGCTGGCCCGAAGGCCAGCGATACCAAGGCTTAAAAGGTAGAGAATGAGGAAGGCCGAGGTGGTCAAAGCCGACGCCACCATCGGCGAGAACGGAACGTTTAGTTTGCCCTCAGGCGCTGCGATCTCGTCGTCGAAATACTGCGACAACATTGCGCGATCCGTATCGATCGGAAATGCCCCTAAGAACGAGTTCTGGACCTGCGTCTTGAGGCTAGCGGCGTATGCCGGGGCCGAAGAGTAGGGATCGAAGCTCACATATGGGGCCAACTTGAAGCCGACGACCGAGTAGGCGTCGAAGAGGGTGCGTTCGAACGCCGCGTTCAGGGCGTTGAAGGGGCCGGCTGAACCAATGAACGCGGCGGCCGTCTGGCTTGCTTTGATCTCTGTAATCTCCAGAAGACATTGATCCTCCGCGGCCCGACCAACTGCCGCATAGAAAGCCGTCCCCATCTGGCCCACGATCCGATCCACGTCCACAGTGATAGGCCGCCTCTGTGCTTGCTCGGCCATCACACTGCGGAACAGGTCTTGGCTGTTCTTCGTCGCCTCAGCGCCAGCGAGGAGAGCTTCACGGCCGGCGGGGCAATGCCTCTTCGACGAATATGAGACTGTCTCCAGCGCATCAGGCCGTGAAAACTGTCTGGCCAAATTCCGCCGCACGTCCTGGGACACGAGACGAAGCTGCGCTTCCGTTTTCCCGTTCGCGATCAGGATCGCGAACCTCGAAATGGGCGGTGCATCGCTGCCGATTTCGACTTCTGCTTCTGCCAGTGCAGCAGTTAGCAGTCCCGGCGCAAAGGTCTCGGTATGAGTTAACTTCTGGGTCGGCTCGACGCTCAGCACTGCAAGTACGCAAAGCAGCCGCGCTATTGTGAACGTCGTGAAGAATATCGCCAAGCTTACGATGATATCCGCAGGCACGAGTCCGGCAGTAACGACAGAATTCCGCGATCGGTCTATTGTCCGGACGAACAAGCGTGTTTGTGCATACGAGAAGATATCTCCGATGATCGCGGCGATAAAGCAGATCGCCAGGATCGTCGCACTTAGTGCCGTCATCCCGTCGGGGAACATCGTGATGAGAGGCTGAACGTGCGGAGGTGAGCTGAGGACCGCAAACGTGTACGATAGGGCAATGGAGCAAAGCGAAATCAGCGCGTAGCGGGGGACCGCCTTTAGCGAGAAGACCGGCTTTCCAAAGACTTTATCAAGAAAAGCCGAGCCGCCGTAGCCGATCTTCCCGGCACGCGAAGCTAGACGGCCGAGCCAAGCGCTGAACGCCTGCTTTTGGGCCGGTCTAACGGCAACATCCAGCATGGCGGCTAAGCCGACAGCGCCCAATATGGCCAAGAGATCGGAGAATCCCATTATGCGTCCAGTGATTATGAGTTATGACGCTGGGTCGATTCTATCGGATGAGAAAGCGTCTAGGCCCGGTAGGCCGAGTTCTGTTGACCAAACTGTTACCCTGACAGGCGGTCCGGAGCCCAACGACGTAGCTATACAAAAATAGCGCGGCGAACGGTTCGAACATCTTGCTCTAGATGCTTGTTCTGGTGCCGTAAGCGAACGCTCCCAAGGTCCGACATGAGTCAGGTTCAGAATCTCTGAAGGTCCGCTTTGAGGCAAACGCCCCTGCCCTTTTGCGCCTAAGGGCCATTTCACGAAACGTCAGCTTAGAATTCGTTCCAGCGCACCGGAGCAATATGGGAGGACACTGACTTCACACATAGGAACCTGCGAGAGCTATGCGTGAACGCCACCGTCTATCCGAACGATTTCGCCGGTCATGAAGGCGGCATCTTCGGACAGCAGCATGGCGATGACGCTGGCGACTTGCTCTGGCTGTCCCACCTGAAAGTCAGGCCGGCTCAGGTGCATGTACAACGACATATCGACATCGTCCGGAAAGTTGCGCTGGATAGCCTCGGTCATGGCCGTGGCTATCCCTCCTGGCGCAATCGCGTTCGCCCGCACACCGCGCTTTATATATTCCCACGCGATCGCCTTTGTCATCGATGCAATCCCGCCCTTTGAGGCCGAATAAGCCGCCATGAACGGATGCCCGAAGAACGATGACGTCGAAGCCGCGTTGACGATCGCCCCACCGGATTTCTCCAACAGTGGCAACCCTTCCCGACAGCATATGAAAGTACCTATCAGGTTTACGTCGATGATCTGCCGAAACGCCTCGACACTGGTTTGATCGGTGTGCGTGGCTGCCAGTACACCCGCCAGATTGGCAATCCCGTGCAGATCTCCGCTTTCGCCGATTTCCTTGAAGAGCGTTTTGACAGCCGTTTCATCGGTCACTGACAAGGCATGGCTTACCACACCCTTCCCTGCACTATCACTAGTCACGACCAGTCCGTCGGAAGACTGGTCGACAGCAAAGACCTCGGCTCCCTCCTCGACCAATCTGATCACGGTGGCGCGGCCGATGCCTGAACCGGCCCCGGTCACAACGATGCGCTTGCCTTGAAACCGGTTCATCATCGCTCTTCGCTATCAGCCCAGCATCTGCACGATTTCGATCAGGTGGCCTTCAGGATCTCGGGCAAAACCTACCCGAATACCCATTTCCGGCATTTCTCGCACGGGATCGGCAATAGCGCCGCCGTTTGCCATAACATCGCTCAGTGTTTGGTCGAGGTCAGCGACAGTGAAACCTGTGATGGTTTCGCCCATGACCGGCTCAGGCGCATCGAGAAAACTCAGGATCACGAATGTTGCACCGCCTTCTTGGGTCGGCTGATACATGACTTCGCGTATAGCCCGCCCTGCAATGGCGTCTTCCACCACGGCCAACCGCTGAAGGCCGAAGACGGCTTCATAGAAAGCCGCAGACCTATCTAGATCGCCAACCAGAAGCTTGGTGAAGTTAAAGGTGTGGGGAGGAAGTGACATTGGGTATCTCCATCACATTCAAAAAAGTGGCTCGGCATCGTGTTCGGTGCCGAGCCATCAAGGTGGGAGGGGCCCGCCCTTTAAGGACAGACTTTGGCAGGGAAGTTAGAAGCTTAAGCGCAGCGACACGCCGATTTCACGCGGCGGATTGACGGTCACTGTGCGGTAGCCAGAGTCGATCGAAGGTCCCGGCATCATGCTGAAATCGGGCTGAAGGACGCTGGTCTGTTTGATGTGATTGCTATCCGAAGCCCCACGGACAACGGCCTCGTCGAACAGGTTCTTGGCAAACACCGAAAGTTCCCAACCCTTGTCCGAGCGGATGCCCAGGTAGAGGTTCACATTGGTGAAATCCTCGTACTTGTAGTCGATCAAGTCAGAGTCAAAGCCCGGGTTATGGAAAACCAGACCCCGCACAAAGGGTTGGACGCTGCCGAACGAACGGAAGCGGTATTCGGAGTTCGCCGACAGTTGGAATGGCGACTGGTCGCCCATCTTGCCATCCGCTTCGCAGAACGAGGCCTGCTGGCCGATCGGCACGAAGATGTTGCCTTGGGCATCAAGTGCGTTGCAGGGGCGCTCACCACCATCCAACTTGGCGTCGGTATAGCTCATGGACAGCGAGGCATCCCAGTCAGGGGTGATCTTGCCCCAGAAAGTCGTTTCGATGCCCCGCACCACGGCATCAGCATTGTAGTTCACCTTCAGCACACTATCGACAATGCCGTTACGACCGCTCGCCATACGGATCATTTCCGGCGTACGTGCGATGTAGTTGTCGAAGGTCTGTTGGAAAATGCTGGTCGTGAAGCTGAGGCGACGGTCGAAGGCCGTGCCCTTCAGGCCCAGCTCGTAGGCGTCAGAGACTTCGTCTTTGGTGATGACCAGTCGGTCTTCCAGAGGCGCGGTGTTACCCACTGCGGCCGAACCGGCACGGAACGAGCGGCCATAACTGGCGTAGCCGCTGATGGTGTCGGTGAACTGATAGACCAAACTGGCGCCGCCGGTCCACGCATCAACTTCTCGGCGCGCGCTGTTTTCCGGCAGCGTCGGAAAGTTATCAAGGACGATCTGACCGCCCGCGTCTACCGTCAGGAAGCTCTGCTGGTATGACGTGTAGTCGGTATAGCGAACGCCGCCGTTAAACTGCAGACGATCGGTTATGTCGTAGGTCATGCTGGCGAAATAGGAGGTGTTCTCCAGCTGCGTCGGCGACTCGATGAACACGTCCACCGGCGAGATCGAATACAGTGGGAAGGTCGAAATCACTCCGTACTCCGGCGGCAGATCCATCAGGAATGCCGGCATCCCGCTGATCAGCGTATCGGTACGCTGGTTCACATAGACTGGATCCGAGTATTGACGCGAATAGTTCATACCCAGCTGGAAGTTGAACGGACCGTTCAGTTCCGACGCGTAACGCAACTCAACGTAGCTGGTATCGTACGGGATATAGAGAATCTGGGATTCGTCGTAGTTCAGAACGGCATTGCCGACATCAAAGTCGAGGCGCTGATTCAGCTCGGCATCCAGCTTCGATGCGTTTAGCGACAGGGATCCATTCTTGAGTTGCCAATCCAGCGATGCGGTTAAAAGGTCGAACTCACGTTCAAAACGCGTCGGACCTTCCGACACACCGATACGGTCAGAGATACTTGCGGCCGGACCATTGGGAGCGAAGTCCATCGACGGCAGCGGGCCGGTCGGAAGGAATGCGCCATTGCCAATCACTTGAGAGTGCTGGGTCTCGTCAGACGTCAGGCGCTGATACGTTAGACCGACCGTCAAGCTGTCCGTCGGCAGCGCCAGCAACGAAACACGGAAGCTCTGGGTGTGCCCCTCGGAGTCTTCGTCACGGTTTACATTATGGACATAGTTGACCGGATTGCGGTCATCCAAAGCCGCGATGCGGAGGCCAAGGCGGTCCTGAACCAGCGGGACAGACACGCCGAACTGCAAGTTGGTGGCATCCTGGTCGGTTGCCGTGCCTTGAACATAGCCCTCGATGCCGCCGAGGTCAGGCTTGCGCGAGGCAATGGTGATTGCACCACCCGGAGCGGTACGTCCGCGCAGAACCCCTTGCGGCCCACGCAGGATCTCGATCTGACCAACGTCATACAGCGCGGTCAGAGCCAGCTGCGGATCAACAGGGTTTTCATTGAAATAGATGTCGACAGATGGGACCGTGCCCGAATCCGGATCGTAGGCAATGCCTCGCAGGGTCGCAGTATTGGATCGACCATCCTTGTTTGCCATCTGCAGGCCCGGAGCCAATTGCTGGACATCCTTGGCATCCAGAATGGCCAGTTGCTCGAGCTGCTCGCCGGTCGCGACGTCGACCGCGATAGCGACGTCCTTAAGCATGCGAGCGTTACGAGTGGCAGTGACCACTACGTCAGCGACCGTCGCTATGTCCTGCTCCTGCGCCATGGTCGGGAAGGCAACGCCTCCCACTAGAATTGCACATGCTGCTCCACACAGCAGGCGCGATTTAGCATTCAATTCGGATTGCATTTAGGTTCCTCCCCTAGCGCTTCGGGCAACTCTTCGGTCGCTTGTTATCAATCGCTGAGAGAAGAACTATATACGCGAACCGACGTTATACAATACATTTGTATGGAAATTTTCGTAGTAATATTTTTCTATTTTTTTCAACGAGCTGACACTGAGTTGCGGAAAGGAACTATGCGAATTCCCTTCCGACAACCAAAGTTATGTAAGTGCTGACTTACAAAAAATCTAACGTCAATTCTGGTTGGGACAAAAAACAAGCCATGCCCGATTCCGCCGCCTCATGCCTCGATTAGCCCGCGCGTCTCTTCGGTCAGATTGGGGAACGACTGCTCGCTCAGGAAACGAGCGCGGTTGGAGGCAATATTAGCCGTCATCTCTGGCTGGGTGGACACCCAAAACTCACCAGCTGCCATCTTCGCGAAAATGACTTTGCAGGCTTCCTCGAGATCCATTCCATAGGTCGCCATCATATGGCGCATGACGCTCTGGTGATGGGCAGCCTTCGGGTCGGCTGAAGGACGCGCGTCTTCGAAAATGCGGGTCTTCACCATGCCAGGGATAATCGAGCTGACCTGAACGTTAGCTTTAAGCAGTTCGAGCTCCAGATACAGACATTCCGTAAACGACTGAACGCCGTGTTTGGTGACCATGTAGGCGGTCTGTAGCGGCATTTGTCCAAACGCGCCGACCGACGCCAAATTGGCGACATAAGACTTCTGGCTGTTTTCGAGCATCTTCGGCAGGAAGGCCCGAACGCCGTGGATGACGCCGTGCAAATTGATATTCAAGGTACGGTCCCACAGCTCGGCGGGTAGTTCCCAACTGTTACCGATGGTCTCGATGCCCGCATTATTGATCAGCAGACGCACCTCGCCATGCTTTTCGTGAACATAGGCGGCGAGGCGATCCAGCTCCTCGGCGCGCGAGACGTCGACCTTGATAGGATCAGCCTTTAATCCCTGAGAAACGAGTTCGTCCGAGACACGTTTGACACGCTCTTCGTCAATGTCGGCCATAACAACAGTCATGCCCAAGCCGGCTGCGCGGCGGGCCAAGCCCTCGCCCAGCCCCGCACCTGCCCCTGTGATGACGGCCACACCGCCCGAAAAAGCCTCTTGCTCGGTCATACCGATGCCTCCCCTATTTATTTAAGCGAATTGTTGGCGCAGCCATGATGCTGCACGATCGATGGCACTTTTGCTGATATCGACCGCGCCGAGGAACGACAGGAAGCCGTGGATGGCACCCGGTACGCGATCGATGACCACCTCCACGCCTGCGTCTCTCAAGCGGTGCCCCAGATCCTCACCGTCATCGCGCGTGGGATCGAGCTCGGCAGTCATGACATAGGCTGGAGCCAAACCCGCCAGATCAGCAAAACGCGGACTGGCCAAAGGCTCGCGGCCTACAGTCTGGAGTTCAGGTACATAGACTTCCCAGAAGAAGTCGATGTCGTCGACATTTAGCAGGGTTCCGTCCTTGAACTCGTGCCAGGACGGCAGGCGCTCGAACGGGAAGCCACCGGAGCCGTAAAAAAGCAGTTGCGCTCTCATCGGGATGCCGTTGTCGCGGGCGATGATCGACGTCACCGCCGCCAGCACGCCGCCCGCACTGTCACCCGCCGTGGCTATACGCTGAGCGTCGCCATTATACTGGTCGATGTTGGCGACCACCCATTTCAGGCCCGCTTCTGCATCTTTAGGAGCAGCGGGATAAGGATGCTCCGGAGCTAGTCGATAGTCGACAGAGACGACCAGCGTACCCGCTGCTTCAGCCAGGGCTCGCGCGATCATATCCTGACTGTCCAGGTCGCCCATGACGAACCCGCCCCCGTGAAAGAACAGGGTCACCGGATGCGGCCCCTCCCCCGTCGGCGTGTACAGTCGCAGTGCAAGCACATCGCCATCTGGTCCGCGCACGCTGACATCCTGAACACTGGCAAGCTCTGCCTGATAGGTGGGCGTGGCGGCTGCTGTTTGGCGAATATACTCGCGCAACTGGTCCAACGGGATATGACGCGCTCCCGGATAAGGCGGCGCGTGCGCCAGAAGCTGAGCAATCTGTGGGTCGAGCTGAGCAGCCACCGGAAATCTCCCCTTATTTTTAATGGTGTCGTGATGCAGCAGCATCTGCTGCTGCTATGCCGAAGCTGACGGCTGGCCCAAGGGTCCCGCCTGCGCCCGGATAGGATTGGCCCATCACCGATGCGGCCGTGTTCCCGATGGCAAACAAGCCCTCGATAGGCACGCCTCTGGCATCCAGCACGCGGGCATCCCGATCGGTACGCAAACCGCCATTCGTGCCAAGATCACCCAGCATAATGCGCATCGCATAGAACGGACCGTGCGCCAGAGGTGCGATGTTCGGATTAGCGAAGTTCGCATCTCCGAAATAGCGGTCATACACATTGTCGCCGCGCCCGAAGTCAGGGTCGACGTGATCGACCGCATGCTCGTTAAACCGGGCTACGGTCTGTTCCAGTGCGGCAGCTGGCACGCCAATCTGGCCGGCGAGTTCTGACACTGAATCCGCGCGATAGATGACGCGACCAAGCCAGCCTGACGGCAGCGCCTTGTCCGGCTGGATGCTGCCCGCCATCAACGGCCCGACCATGTAACGCTTGCGAAAGCCCGCATCGAACACCAGCCAGACATCCGAGGTGCCGCCCGTACGCTCCTGATCTGCAATCATGTCCAGACCGAAGTCGTTGTACGACTTGGCTTCGTTGGTGAACCGCATGCCCCGTTTGTTGACGATGATACCGCCGGGTGAGGCCCGCTCCATGAACAGGACGTAAGGCGCATCCTCCACGCCCGCCATCGGACCACGTACGATAGGCGCCCACCAGGCATTCCCGGCATTCACGACAGCAGCGCCAAGCTTCTGGGCCGATAATAGAGCATCGCCTGTATTCGCGCCGGCAGGCGAAGCGCTGTGATCAGGCAGGGCTCCCTCGGCCATATAGCGAGCCCTTAGCGCCGCGTTATGTTCAAACCCGCCACAGCCCAGAATAATATTGGCGGCGACAACCGTCTTGGGTCCCTCCGGCGTGTCGAGGGTCACAAGGAAGTCGCTCCCATCACGCTCGATCGAGCGAAGACGATGTTGAAGATCAATCCGCAGACCGCGCTTGAACAGGGCCTCGCCCAACGGTGCCACCAGCGACGATCCCATGGTCAGGCGACTGCCACGCGATGTTTTTAGCCGCCACGGAATATCGAACCAATACGCCGTGCTCATCGATAGCAGCAGCTTCACCCATCCCTTGCGGCGTGTGGAAAGCAAACGGCCTTCTGGATTGGATAGCGAGATGCGGCCAAACACCTTCATGAAGGGCAGTTGATCCCGCAGTGTATGGAAGTGCTCGCCTAGACGCTTTCCGTCATAAGGCTGCGGGTCCATCGTGCGCCCGCCCGGAAGCGCGCCTTCGAAATGCTGACAGTAGTCGGGATATTCGTTATTCGCGGCCAAAGCGACGCCCTTGCTGCCCAAGAACGAAACCGTCTGGCTGACGCGATCAAGATAAGCGTCTACCCGGTCGACGTCTGCGCCCTCACCGATGCATGACAGCATGTATTGGCGGGCCATCGCCCTGCTATCCGTAGGGTATTGGCCGTTAACCGGAAGCCACAGCGCACCGCCCGATATAGCGGACGTTCCACCCCAGTATTCCGTCTTTTCAACGATCTTGACGGTCAGGCCGTTGTCGAGAGCTCGGTTGGCTGCGGCTAGTGCTCCTGCACCACTACCGACGACCAATACGTCCACTTCCGCCATTCAAGCCCCCATACAACGTGCGCAGATCGTTGAAATCTACCTACTGATAAAAACCATATAAATGTACAGAAAAATACAAATGTTCGTAATTTCTGTTTACAGAACCACGTTTTTGAAGTGTCGTACCCTTCTGAATGGGCCCATCAGAGGCCCCAGGGAGGATTAAAAATGAAAAGCTACGCTTGCGAGCCAGCATCCGTGCGCGCCACCGCCGTCGTGCTGTTCATCCTGATCGTCATCGGCATCTGGGCAGCCTGCGGCCACTTTTTCTACAACCAGATCAAGTCGGTCAGCTCTCCATATTCCAATATCCATACGACCCAGGTGATCACGCATTTACCTCATCAAGCGTGACCACCTGAGCCAACTGGCCGCTATTAAGCGGCCAGTTGCATCGGACCCGGAGCTTCCGGCGGATAGATGCGCGGCACACCGACATCGTAGTTGGCGATGAGCGTGCCGATAAAGACCTGATCCGTCAGCGGATCGGACGGAACCTCGATCTCGACACCGCGGCTGCGCAGATCCTTGATGAAGGTGTCGAACACCTGATCGCGGGTCAGGTCATCCTTGTGTTCAAGCGTGCGGCGCATGTCCTGGATGTCCATGAACACCTCGCCGTTCCAGTGAACGAGGAAGCGCATTTCGGACGCCGGCACCTTCTGGATGACCTCGCCGTCGGTCGTGATCTGCCAACCATCAGCGACATCGGGATCGGCACCGAACAGCGAGTGCAGAGCCAGCCCCTTGGGACGGCGCAATTCCATCGGGCCATTGGCCTCGCCGCGATGGTACATCAGCTCGTTCTGCACCACGACGCCCTTGTTCCACATCGGGGCCGCGAGACGCTTGGGTTGATTCAGCGGACCGTCAGGCCAGTAGGTAAAACCGCCGCCTTCCGAACCCTGATAATACCAGGTAATGACCTGAGCCATCTTGCGGATATAGTTTTTGAACAGACCTGACTTGCCCATGATGTTCAGCAGCCAGACCGGAGTGTCCTGATAGGACATGCCACGGAACGACACACCGTCTAGGTGCCCCGGATCTTCCGAGTGGCACGCGCCCTGGATATTGAATAGCATCAGGGTCGGATGGGCATATTGCGCGTTCCAGTATGACTTGGCGTAGTCGAGGAATTTCTTGTTGTAGAACGCGTCCTCAATGCCATCATGCAGCACCACGCCGCCCTCGGCGAAGTGGCCACGGAAGCATGGCGTCAGGAACATATCCATCGTCGGCGTCACACCCTCAGGCAGCTTGCCGGACATGGTGGCGATAACCTCTTCGGGCGACTTGAAGTGCTGCGCCAGAATAAGGCTCCACGGCCCTTCCTTACGCGCAACTTCCAGCAAACGACGGTGCTGGTCCTCGGTATAGACGTTTTCCAGAATTCTCGGTTCTGAGACCGGCCGCAGCACGGCATTCGGATCAAAAGCCATTGACGCTCTCCCTATTTAGTAAGTGGTTACTTACTTATGTTGTAATCAAGGTATCAGCGTTCCCGCAACATTATTCTTCATGACAATGAGGGCTATGCGCGAGCAGCTCGCGTCGATATCCTGAACAAATGTCCCGAAAACGCCTGAGCGCCGCCGACCGAAGAACCGAGATCATGTCCGCCGCACGACGTGCTTATGCGCGCCACGGCCTCTCAGCATCCTCCATGCAGATCGCTGCCGAGGCCAAAATTTCGGACGCGCTGATTTTCAGGCATTTCGGCAGCAAGGCTGCGCTACATCGCGAAGTACTACGCAACCTTATCCTGGAGCAGAACTCGGCCTATGCCTCCATGGGTCTACAGGGCTCCGGAGCGTTCGGTATCCTGTCCATGCTGAAGGCCTATTTCACTGTGTGCGTGAACGGCGAGAACGACCATGTCGAACGAGTCCGCATTCTGGCCGCAAACCTGACAGCCGACGGAGACTATGCACGCCTCGCGTATCGTAGAGCTGTGCGTCTTGGGCGGTCACCGCTGGAATCGGCCATCGCTCAGGCCAAGGCCGATGGCCACCTTCAGAATGATGACGTATCGGCCGACAACATCATCATGTTTCTGGAGCACCTTGGAACGTCGGTCACATTGGCCAGCGCCAATGGCGGCATAGGAGCCTATTCCGGCACGCCGGAGGCGAGAATCGATGATCTGGTCCGCTTCTGCGCGCGCGGTATTGGCTTCTCCCAAGAGGCCATCGACGAGTTTCTGGCTAGCGTCGAGCTATAAGGCTACGCATAAAACTGCACATTTGTTCAAATTGTCTCTAGAAACCTGAATCTTCTCCGCTTAAACCTACCTGTGGTTTTCAAGGAGGGGTTTTATGGATTTTCAGCTGACGCCAGATCAGGCCGCACTGCGTGACACGGCCCTTGCATTCGCCAGAGGCGAAATGGAAGCCGTCGCCCTTGAGATCGAGCGCACTAGTGAGCCGCTCTCCAAGGACTGGAAGAAGAAGCTCGGCGAAATGGGCTTCATGGGCATTAACATCAAGCCGGAATACGGCGGTCTCGGCCTCGGCGCGCTCGAGGCCCTGCTGGTGCTGGAAGAGTTCGCAAAAGTCCATTCGGGCATGGCCTTCCCTATTTTTGAAAGCTGCGTCGGTCCGGTCAAAGCCATCGAGCATCTGGGCACCGAAGCGCTGAAGCAGCGTATCCTGCCGGCTGTCTGCCGTGGCGAGCATGTGGTGGCTATCGCCATGTCCGAACCGGATGCGGGCACGGCCCTGACCGACCTGACCACCCGCGCCGAGATCAAGGGTGACAAGATCATCCTGAATGGTCTGAAGCGCTGGTCGTCTGGTGGCGGTCGCTCGGACGGCTATCTGGTTTACTGCAAGCTCAGCGATGCCCCGGGTGCAAAGGGCATCGGCGCTGTCTATGTCGATCACAACACGCCGGGCATGTCCTATGGCCAGCGTGAGGAACTGATGGGTTTCCGCGGCGTCTATAGCGCCGACATCATGCTGGATAATGTCGAGGTGCCGATCGAGAACCTCGTCGCGCCCGCTGGCGGTTTCGGCAGCCTGATGGGGGCCTTCTGCCTCGAGCGCTGCGGCAACGCGACCATGTCTCTGGGCATCGCTGCCGCCGCGTATGAAGAGGTCTTGGAATATGTCCAAGAGCGCAAGGCCTTCTCGAAGTCGCTGATCGACTTCCAGGCCGTGCAGATGAAGATCGCCGAAATGGCCATGCAGGTCGAAGCCTCGCGCCTGCTGATCCACAAGGCTGTCGCTGACATCGGCACCGGCTTCCCGGATGTTGCAGGCAGCTCTATGGCCAAATGCTTCGCCAACGAGATGGTACGCGACGTGACCGGCAAGGCCATGCAGCTGATGGGCGGCTATGGCTATTCCAAGGAATACAAGGCCGAGCAGCGCTTCCGTGACGCATGGGGCTGGGGCATCGCCGGTGGCTCGATCGACATCCAGAAGGTGAACATTGCCGCCGCACTGGCCGGCCGTCGCTTCAACCAGCGCGCCAAATGACCGCAACGGGCTGCAAGGGCCCGCTCGACGGGCTGACTGTGCTGGACCTGTCCAAGGTTCTGGCCGGACCGTGGTCGACCCAGATTCTGGGCGACCTCGGTGCCGAGGTTATCAAGGTTGAACTGCCCGGCGTCGGAGATGAAACCCGACGCTGGGGCCCGCCCTTCTTCGACGACGGGTCGGGTGACGCCGCCTATTATCTGGCGGCAAACCGTAACAAGCGCGGCATTGCCATCAACATGGCTACCGAAGGCGGCGCGGACATCATCCGCAAACTGGTCGCCAAGGCCGATATCGTGGTCGAGAATTTCAAGGTTGGCGCCCTGTCGCGCTATGGGCTGGATTACGCTGCCCTGTCGGCCATCAAGCCGGATCTGATCTATTGCTCGATCACCGGCTTTGGTCAGGTTGGTCCGCACGCCCATCGTGGCGGCTACGACTTCCTCGTGCAGGGTATGAGCGGCCTGATGAGCGTCACGGGCTTCCCTGACGACCAAGGCGGCGCGCCAACCAAGGTGGGCATTCCGGTCAGTGATTTGTTCACGGGGCTCTATGCCACCATCGCCATTCTGGCGGCAGTGAACCATCGCAACAGCACCGGCGAAGGCCAGCATATCGACTGCGCCCTGCTGGATACCCAGATGGCCCTGCTGGCCAATCAAGCCTCCAACTATCTGAACGGCGGCATGGTGCCGGGGCGCTTGGCTAACGAGCACCCGAACGTGGTGCCCTATCAGGATTTCGCCACCAGCGATGGCCATGTGCTGGTCGCCGTCGGCACGGACAAACAGTTCCGCGACTTCTGCACACTCATTGGCCTGCCGGAACTGGGCACCGACGAGCGCTTTGCCACCAACAGCGGGCGTAGCGTCAACCGCCGTGCGCTTCAGGACCTGTTCCGTCCTGCCATCGCCAAATGGACCAGTGCCGAACTGCTGGCGGCCATGAAGGAAAACGGCCTGCCCGGCGGTCCGGTGAACTCGATCCCCGAAGCCTTGGCCGACCCGCAGGTCGAGGCCCGCGATCTGATCAAAACCTTCGATCGCGACGGACAAGAAGTGCGCACCCTCGCCTTCCCGGCCAAGCTGTCGAAATCGCCGGCCACCTACCGCCATGCCCCGCCCGTGCGCGGCAGCGACACGGTTAAGGTTTTGTCCGAATACCTTGGACTAACCCACGAAGAAATAAGAGAACTTGCCACACAAGGCATAGTCGAGGAAACCGCCCGATGAGCGATAAACCCTTTATCGGCCTGAACCTGATTGATGGTCAGTGGCGCGATGACGGCACGGCCTTCGAGACCTTCAGTCCGTCCGATCTGGACCACCACGTCGGCACCTATTACGCCGCGCCCACGAGTGTCACCGAGGAAACACTGGCCGCCGCCCGCACCGCGCTGGAAGGCTGGAGCCGCTCCAATATCCAGACCCGCGCCGACATCCTGCGCAAGACCGGCGACATCCTGCTGGCGACTGCTGACGACATGGGCCGCATGCTGGCTCTGGAAGAAGGCAAGGTCCTGCCGGAGGCTGTCGGCGAAGCGATCCGCGCCGCTCAGGTCTTCCAATATTTTGCGGGCGAATGCCTGCGCCATCCGGGTGCCACCCTGCCCTCGCTTCGTCCCGGCCACAGCATCCGCGTGGACTATGAGCCGGTCGGTGTCTGCCTGATCGTGACGCCTTGGAACTTCCCGGTCGCCATTCCGGCATGGAAGATTGCGGCAGCGCTGGCTTATGGCAACACCTGTATCCTGAAGCCGTCCAACTTCACGCCGGGCTGTGCGGTCCTGCTGTGCCAAGCCCTGGAACAGGCCGGCCTGCCGAAGGGCGTGATCAACCTGCTGAATGGTTCGGGCCGTTCTCTGGTGCCGCCGCTGCTGGCCGGTTCCGACGCGCTCAGCTTCACCGGCTCGACGCCTGCAGGTCAGGACCTGCTGAAACAGGCGTCCGAAACCATGACCAAATGCCAACTCGAACTCGGCGGTAAAAACCCGCTGGTCGTTCTGGACGATGCCGATCTCGATCTGGCCGTCGAAGTCGCCCTTCAAGGCACATGGGGCCAGACAGGCCAGCGCTGCACCGGCTCCTCGCGCCTGATCGTGACCGAGGGCATCCACGACGCTTTCGTCGAAAAGCTGATCCCCAAGGTGAAGGCTTTGAAGGTTGGCCACGCCCTCGAGGCAGGCAGCCAGATTGGCCCCGTCGCCACGGGATCACAGCTGGTGAAGGACATGGAGTTCATCACATCGGCCCTGAACGACGGCTGCGAGCTGGTGGCCGGTGGCGAGCAGGTCGAGACCGGCTATCGCGGTCACTATCTAGCCCCGACCCTGTTCATCGGCACCCGCAACGATATGCACCTGAACCGTGAAGAAGTGTTCGGTCCGGTCGCAGGCGTCATCAAGGTCGCCGATCTGGACGAAGCCATCGTAACGGCACGCGACTGCGAACTGGCACTGTCCTCGGGCATCTGCACAACCGACCTGCGCGCTGCCGAGCGTTTCCGCCGCCAGTCTCCGGCTGGCATGGTGATGATCAACGCCCCGACCGCGGGCGTCGAATATCACGCCCCGTTCGGCGGACGAGCGCCGTCAGGCTTCGGTGGCCGCGAACAAGGTACGGCTGCCGCCGAGTTCTTCACCGAAATGAAGACAACCTACACCAACCACGGGGAGGTTTGAGATGTCCGCTTCTGGAAAAGTTGCCTTTATCGGTCTAGGTGCCATGGGCCTTCCCATGGCCTCGAACCTCGCCCGCAAAGGTTTTGATCTGGTCGCCTACGATATCGACGCGGCCAAGGTTGCACGTCTGGTCGTACTGGGTGCCAGCGCTGCCAAATCGGTTGCCGATGCCGCCGCACAGGCCGACATCGTCGTGACCATGCTGCCCGCCACGCAGCATGTCGAGGCTGTGGTTCTGGGCACCGAGGGGGTTCTGTCGATCCTGCCTGCGGGCAAGGTACTGATGGACATGAGCACCATCGACCCGAAGGGCACCGACCGGCTGGCCGAGGCCTGCGCGGCCAAGGGCATTCACTTCATCGACACGCCGGTTGGTCGTCTGGTCTCGCACGCCGAGCGCGGCGAAAGCCTGTTCATGGTCGGCGGCGATGATGAGACCTTCGCCAAGGTCGAGCCGCTGCTGAACGCCATGGGCACTGCCATCCACCGTTGCGGCGGCGTGGGCATGGGCCAGCGCATGAAGGTAATCAACAACTTCATGCTGCTGACGACCGCCCAAGTCGTGTCCGAGGCCGTGACCCTCGGCACCAAGCTGGGTCTCGACATCGAGACCATGAAGAACGTCACAGGGGCCACCACCGCCACCAACGGCCAGTTCCAGATCGCGCTGGCGACCAAGGTGCTGACCGGCGATGTCGCGCCCGGCTTCACCGTCGATCTGGCGTTCAAGGACATGACGCTAGCCATCAATGCGGCGGCGGAAAACCGCGTCGGCCTGCCCGTCGGTTCGGCGGCACATGCCGTGTTCGGCGGCGCGCGCGCCAGCGACCTGCACGACAAAGACTATTCCTCGCTTCTTGAATACGCCTGCCGTCTGGCCGGTGTCGAAACCCCGCGCCTCAAGGCCTGATTTCGGAGACAACCATGCTGAAACAAACCCAACTCGGCCGCACCGATCTGACCGTCAGCGCCCTTTGCCTCGGCACCAATATGTTCGGCACCGCCTATGATCAGGCCAAGTCGACCGCCCTGCTGGACGCCTTCGTCGCCAAGGGCGGCAATTTCATCGACACCGCCCGCTCCTATGGCGACTGGATCCCCGACGCCCCGAAGGGTGCCTCGGAACGCGCCATCGGTGAATGGCTGAAGGGTCAGGACCGTTCGAAACTGGTCATCGCCACCAAGGGCGGCTTTTTCGACATGCGCGTGGGTGACTGGCGTCCGCGGATCACGCCGGAAGATATCGCCGCCGACCTGAACGAAAGCTTGGAGCATCTGAGCGTCGAGTCCATCGACCTCTACTGGCTTCACGCGGACAACCCGTCCGTTCCGGTCGAGCCGATCATCGATGCCCTGATCGCCCATCAGAAGGCAGGCCGTATCCGCTACTTCGGTGCCTCGAACTGGTCGCCGGAACGTATCGAGGCGGCCCAAGCCTATGCCAAGTCGCTGGGCCATGACGGCTTTGCCGCCGTCCAGCCCTTCTGGGGTCTGGCCACGCCGAACGCCGAAGGTGCTGCCGCCGCTGGCTACGGCTTCTATTATGAGGATGGACTTCAAAAGGTTCACTCTGCCGATCTGCCGATGGTCCCCTATGCGGGCCAGAGCCGTGGCGTGTTCGCCAAGCTGGACCAATCCGGTGAGGATGCTCTGCGCGACGACCTCAAGGCCATGTATCTGAACGATGCGAACCGCGCCCGCTTGCCGGTCATCCAGGAGATCGCCAAGGCCAAGGGCGTCAGCGTCAACGATGTCGTTCTGGCCTATCTGACCAGCCAGCCGCTCCAGACGGTGCCGATCGTCGGTGCCTCGTCGATCGAGCAGCTTGAGGAAACCATCGCCGCCTCGGCTATCGTCTTGTCAGCCGATGAACTGGCCCGCCTGAAGGCTGGTTGATCTTCTAGGTAAGCTAGAGAACATGTCCAAGATTGCCCAACCCTATCAGATCGGCCCGCTCACGATATCCAACCGGATCATCGTCGCCCCCATGTGCATGTATTCTGCTAAAAACGGTGTGCCTGGGCCATTCCATGCTCAGCATCTCGGCAGGCTCGCACTATCGGGTGCAGGGTTGGCTATCATGGAAGCCACCGCGGTTAGCGAAGAGGGCCGTATTTCCGACCGTTGCCTTGGCCTGTGGAATGACGAGCAGGAAGCGGCTTTTGCCAGCCTGCTTTCAGCGACGCGGAGTTATTGCCAAACGCCCATAGGTATCCAGATTGGCCATGCTGGCCGCAAGGCCTCAACCTCGGCGCTCTGGATCAACGGCGGCAAGCCACTCTCGAGGCAAGATGGGGCATGGCCAGTTCTAGGCCCCACCGACACTCCCTTCTCCGAAGGCTGGCCAGTGCCTCACGCTATCACCGATAGCGATATGGACAGATTGGTGTCTGATTTTGAAAACTGCGCTCGCCGTGCCGATAAAGTTGGCTTTGACGCTCTCGAGCTTCATACTGCGCACGGCTATCTGCTTAGCAGTTTCTTGTCGCCCATCGCTAATACACGCAGTGATGAATACGGTGGCAGTCTCGAAAACCGTATGCGGTTCCCGCTTAGGGTTGCGCAGGCTGTCCGCAATGTTTGGCCGAACAGCAAGGCACTTGGCGCGCGGCTGAATGGCTCGGATTGGTCGGAGCATGGCATTACGCCCGAAGAGGCAGCAATCTTTGGTCAGCAACTATCGGCCGTAGATTATGACTGGCTGCACATATCATCCGGTGGCAATGATCCGATGGCTAAGATCAGCGCCCAGAGCGCCTACCAAATCCCGTTTGCACAAACGGTGAAGAGCAAAAATCCTGATACAACGGTTATCGCCGTAGGGCTGATCAAAGACGCTGAGGCCGCTGCTGAAGTGATCGATAATCATTCCGCTGATCTGGTCGCTGTCGGGCGGGCTGTTCTCGATAACCCCAACTGGCCCCATCATACCCTTGCAGAATTGACGGGTCATGAAGATCTCCCCCACCAATACGAGCGCGCCAGTCTCGTTTGGCGGAAGAGAGCCCCCTTATAGGGGGCTAACGTCATCCGGTTCGGGCAGGGCTGCATCACCCGCCCTAACCGGATGATAACCTTAGCTGTTCACTCCAAGTGAACGGCCAAACTCTGTCATAGTTTGCAGACGCTGACTGGATTGAGCCGCTTCCATCTGCCCTGGTGATTCAAAACTGGCGGGCACTGGTGGCAGCCCTTGTGCAAAACCTACAAGATCGAATTCACCTTGCCCCGGATCTAGACGCGATTGCGCTGCTTCCACCTCAAGGTTTTCTGGAGGTAAAAGTGGGCCGTCAGCCAGTTGGGCAAAGCGGATGTGGGTGTTGAAACGGGTCAGGTCCTCTATCGCGCCGCCGGAACGATAGAGGTGCAGAATATCGACATTGATGCCCAGATTGCCCTGCCCTGCCGCTTCGACCAGTTCGTGGGCCTGTTGCAGGGTTTTGATGGCCGAGGCCGGATAGAACTCGATCACGGCCTCCATGCCGTATTGCCCAGCAGCCTCGGCCAAGGCGGACACCGAGCGCGCGGCGCGTTCGCTGTCGCGGTCATAGACCAACAGGTTTATCGCCCGCGCCTTCAACGCTGCGGCGGTCTTGAGCGCCTTGTCGAAATCTTGCGTCTGGGTGCGGCTGGTCACCGTAAAGGGATAGACGAGATCAAGCGTGACCTGATGCGTCTCCAGCGCCTCACGGGTGCGATGCAGGGCATCCGTATCCTCTATGAGACTGTAGGTCGGCATAAGCGGCAGAACGCTCATGGACTCCAGAAACAGGCAGCACCCTTGCAAGCCGTTCTGGCCCGCCAGTGCGGCGACCTCCCACGGATAGGCGTCAGTGACCGTCAGATGGTCCAGCGCAAGGTGCATCCCACTCTCCAATAAAGCCTACGGCACGCTCAGAAATTGCGCAGCCACTCTTGCCGAACAACGCGCGATCAAGCAAAGATCATACAAATGTTCAAATAAGTCGAGGGGACGGATTGTGACGACTCAGGAAAAGGCGGCACGCACGCTTGGCCATATGGCACTGCACTATCCAAAGCCCGAAGATGCCGCCGCTGCGGGCCATCTTCTGAGGCTTCTGGGCTTCGTCCAGACGCAGGAACTGCCGCTGCCGACCGGACCGTTTTACCGCTTCGTGATTTCGGAAAAACACCACGCCCGCGGCGACGGTATTGTCTATCTGTCGTGCTGCCCGCCGGCCCAGCGCGCCTTCTTCGATGCCATGCACAGCGCCCTGCGTTTTGGCCAGCCCGACGAGAATCCGGTCGTGGCCGAACTGCGCGCCGCCATGGTCCAGGACCCGGAATATGCCTTCCATGTTGGCGTACTGTCCGACAGCCTCGAGGACATCGAACAGACGATGTCCACGCTGGAAGATGCCGCCCGCAATGATCCGCTGCTGAAGGGCCGCATCACCGTTTCCTACAACCGTCCGCTGGCCGGTGACGAGGCCGTTGATGGTCGCCTCGATGAATCGCCCGTGTTCAAGGGTGTCACCCGTCAGGCCTATGGCCGCAACGGCGTTCAGGCCTTCATCGAGACCGATCTGCTGATCAACGGCCCGACCGGCGACGCACTGGTGATCGAGCTGGACTACATCTGGCCGGACGTCACCAACCACATCCTTTCTGTCGTGGAGTTTGGCTAATGGGTACCTATCTCGTCACCGGCGCGGCTTCTGGTATCGGGCGGGCTACCGCCGAGGCACTCACAGCCTTGGGCCACAAGGTCATAACCGCCGATCTGGCCAACGCTGACATTGGCACCGATCTCTCGACCTCCGAAGGACGTGAGGAGCTGGTAGCCAAGGCGACCTCCTTGTCAGGCGGTGTCCTTGATGGCGTCGTCGCTGCCGCCGGTCTGTCACGGCCCGATATTGCCGAGACGACACTGGCCGTAAACTACTTCGGTGCAGTGGCGACACTGGAAGGACTGCGTCCCCTGCTCGCCTCCAGCGGCCGTGGCCGTGCCGTCGCGCTATGCTCGACCTCGGCCTTGCTGGGCGGAGATGAAGCCGTGGTTGAAGCCTGTCTCGCGGGCGACGAAACACTGGCCAAACAGCGCCTCGCCGACAATCCATGGACCGTCTATCTGACATCCAAACTGGCGCTGGCGAAATGGCTTCGCAAGGCGGCTGTCTCTGCAGAATGGGCCGGCTCCGGTGTGCTTTTAAACGCAATCGCGCCCGGCGTCGTCAAAACAGCTATGACGGCCCCGCTTCTGGCCGACGAGAATATGTCCGCCGTTGTTGCGCAGTCCAATCCGATGGCCGTTGAAGGCTATGCAGAGCCCGAAGAAATCGCCGAGGCCATTGTGCATCTGGCGACGATCAAGAGCCACTATGTGGTGGGTCAGATACTCTACTGCGACGGCGGCACCGACGCCCTGATGAGACCCGACCACATCTAAACCGCAAGGCGCAATCTGAACTAGCGGCATCGCCGCAATGATCGCTTGCGCCCCAAACATAATTCATACAAATGTTCAGTTAGTGTTTCGGGGAGACTCACATGACTGCCGACAACCAACCCAAATTGCCTTTGGCTGCGACTCCAGAACTGCGCGCCAGCTTGGAGGCTGCCCATCTGCCGACCCTGCTGATGGTCTATGTCCATCTGACCGGCGAGTTGTCGCTACTGGATCAATTCAGCCCCTACATCACCACGCCGTATGCGCCGGACCAGAAGCCTGTTCCCGATGATATGGCGCGCGACCTGAGAGAGCGCCTGTTTACGGTACTGACGTCCAAGGATGCACCGCAGGCCAAGGATCTCGATGCCGAAACCATGCGCCGCATGATGTCGGTCGCGGTTGGCGAGCCGGTGGATGCTGAAAGCGTGCCGATGCTGATCGAGCAGATGGGTTTTGAGCGCCCTGCTCCGCGCCTGCAGACCGCGGGCCGAAAAGCCCCTCCGGCAGACTTTAATGTGCTGGTGATCGGTGCGGGCCTCACAGGCATTGCCGCGTCGATCAAGCTGACCGAAGCCGGCTATGACCACGTCCTTATCGAGAAAAACGAGGACGTCGGTGGCACTTGGTACGAGAACCGCTATCCGGGGTGCGGTGTCGATACGCCGAGCCACTTCTACAGCTATTCGTTCGAGATCAATCCGGACTGGACGACCTATTATCCGAAGGCCCACGAGATGCAGGAATACCTGCTGCGCGTGGCCGACAAATACGACATCCGTTCCAAGACCCGTTTCAGCACCACGGTTCTCGCCTGCCATTGGGATGAGGCCGCCAAGCGCTGGAATGTCTTTGTCGAAAAGAGCGACGGCACCCGCGAGACCCTGACCGCCAAGGCCGTCATCAACGCCCACGGCCCGCTGAACCGCTGGCGTCTGCCACCAATCCCAGGTCTGGACCAGTTCAAGGGCATCGCCGTGCATACGGCCGGTTGGGACCCTTCGATCGATGTGACCGACAAGAAGGTTGTGCTGATCGGTACGGGGGCCAGCGCCATCCAGATCACGCCAGCCATCATCGACAAGGTCGAGAGCCTGACGATCCTGCAGCGCGACAAGCACTGGCTGCTGCTCAATCCTGAAATCTCCGAGCAAGTGAACGATGGCGTGCTGTTCGCCATGCGTCACATTCCAAAATACCGCGAGTGGTTCCGCTTCCGCGTCTTCTGGTTCGCGGGCGATGGCCTGTTCATCAATGTGCTGAAGGACCCCGAGTGGAAGGACCACCCGACCTCGGTCTCGGCCGTCAACGATATGATGTACAACATCGCCGTCGGCTATCTGAAGGCCAAGACGACCGATCAGGGACGACCCGATCTGTTCGACAAGCTGCTGCCGGACTTCCCGATCTTCTCGAAACGCCTGCTGCTCGATACCGGCTATTTCGATGCGCTGCGTGATCCCAAAGCCGAGTTGATCAACACCGAGGTGACCCAAATCACCGAAACCGGCGTGGTCACCAAGGATGGCCAGTCGATCGAGGCGGACATCATCATCTTCGCGACTGGCTTCATCACCGCCAAGGCGCTTGGCCCGCTGGAAGTTGTCGGTCCGAACGGTGCTAACCTCGGCGAGATCTGGGGCGACGAAGATCCGCGCTCATACCTTGGCGTCACGCACCCCGGCTTCCCGAACTTCTTCCTGACGGTTGGACCGAACAGTGCTCCGAACCATGCCGCTGGCCAGAACATGCTGTCGGAAGCGCAGATCCACTACATCATCGAATGTCTGGATCGCGTGGTCGCCGAAGGGGCTGACGGTATCGAGCCGACCTATGAGGCGTTCGAGAACTGGAACAACCAGATCGACGAACGCATGCAGCAAATGATCTGGACCCATCCGAAGGCCAACAGCTACTACAACAACTCCAAGGGCCGGAATTTCATGTCCTGGCCGTACCGACTGGTCGACTACTGGAACGCGTCCCGCAAGCCGGACCCGGACCATTTCAAGCTGGTCAAATAAACATAAGGCCCGGATTGCTCCGGGCCTTTTTCGTATCAACCTGCGGTCTGGGCACTGTCTATGGGCAGTGCCGCTCCGGTAACGGACCGTGCATCATGAGAAGCCAGATAGAGGATCGAAGCCGCAACCTCGTCCGCTTCGATGAAACGGCCCATCTTGGGAGCCGAACGGGCGATCAGGGACATCTCGGCCCCTTCAGGCAGGCCCGCCTCCATGATCATAGGCGTCGACACACCTGACGGACAGACCGCATTCACCCGCACCTGATCGGCGGCCAGCTCAATCGCCATAGCCTTGGTCATCGCGATCACCGCCGCCTTACTGGCGCAGTAGGCCGAGTTATAGGCGATGCCGACGAGTCCGGCGGCCGATGCCACATTGACGATGTTGCCTTGGCTAGACTTCAGATGCGGGACAGCCGCCTGACTGAGGAAAAAGACGCTGGCCGCATTGACGGCCATAATCCTGTTCCAACGGTCTGGCGTGTAGGTGCCGAGCGGTGACCAGTCGAGCATACCGGCCACATTCGCCAGCACATCCAGCTTGCCGTGACGCGCAACCACCTCTTCGACCAGCGTAGAGCAACGGCCTGCATCGGATACATCCGCTTCATGCAGACTGGATGTCACGCCATTACCCAACAGGGCGACCGTGTCGGCCAGCCCTTCCATGTTGATGTCGGCCAGCGCTAACACCGCCCCCGCCTTCGCGAAGCGTTCTGCCGTCGCTCTGCCGATACCCGATGCGGCCCCTGTCACAAGTACGACCTTGTTGGTAAAATCCATCCCTACCCCGTTTCAACTGCGAATGCCTTGGCAGCACACATCTATACATTTGTATGTAAATGTAGTTTTCATATAGCTGTCTAGAAAAATATCGCTTAAGTCACCTCGCTCCGGATCACGCAGGTAAAGACACTCAATTCATGGCGATTGAAAAACGGCAATCGACGGACACCCGACGCGCACGCTCTCGCCAGATGATCTTGGCCGCCACCAGTCGCGTGCTTTCAGAGCGCGGACTGAACCTCATGACGGTCGAGGATATCCTGCAGGAGGCCGGCGTTGCACGGGCGACCTTCTATTCGCACTTCACAGACAAGAACGATGCCACCCGCGCCGTGGTGGACGAGATGTTCAAGCGCGCCTCGCAACTCTATCAGAGCATCCACACGCTTAAGGAAATCACACCGGAAACCTTACGGGCCTGGCTCTCCGAAGCCTATGAACAGTGGAAGGCCTATCAGGCCGAAGTCAGCTCTCTGGTACGCGATTTTGCCGGTTTCTTCCGCAGCCCACAGTTCACTCAGCTGGAAGAGTTTGCGCGTGTTCTGGTGGGCGATGGCAGCCAATTCGCCTGTTCGGAAGAAACCGCGCTTCTTCGTGCTCGCCTGCTGATCGTGCAGTTGGAACGTGCGATGATGGATACAGTGAACGGTAATTGGCCTGTGGCCAAGAGCCAGTTGATCGACGAACTGGTCGTACTCTGGCACTCTGCGATGACGCGCCCTTAGTTGCGTAGCAGAATTACTTCCGGTCTACGCAATCAACTAGTGAAGTGCTATATCCCTTCATAGCGCCCATAACGGCGCAGTGCGTCGTGAGGGAAAATGTCTATCGAAGAGCGTTTGGCCAGGCTGGAAGCGGAGTCCGAAATCCGCAAGCTCAAAGCCCGTTATCTAAATGCCTGCGACGCCAAGGATGTCGCGGCCGTCCGCGCCTGTTTTACCGAAGATCCCAAAATCGATTTCACGGGTATGGGGCAGTTCACGCTCGACCAGTTGATCGGCATTTTCACCGAACTGGCCGTTACAACCCAGATTGCAGACAGCCATCATGGCCATAACGCAGAGATCGAAGTCCTGTCCGCAGACAGCGCAAAAGCACGATGGAATTTGGGCTTCAGCACATTCGACCCGCGCGGCAACAGCTTCCGCGTGATGTCCATGTTCTACTACGACGAATACCGCCGTACGAGTGACGGTTGGCGTATTTCCGTGTCCTGTACCGAGGCACGAACTGTAGTCGAGGGCAGGCTTGAAGCAGGAAGCGTCACCGGCGCATTGCTGGTACCGCCGCCTGCCCCTGCAGCCTGATTATCGAACGATGGCCGGATGAGGGATGCGGGGTTCGCCCAGCATCTCGCGGTAGGAGGGCGGCTGGCGGTTATCACTGTCCTTGATGCCGTACTTGAGGGCGGCTTCGGCCACTATCAGCGTTTGGCCTGAGATCTCCATTCTAGCTGGATCGCGGTGAACAGCGCCGATGATCTCGCCCGTGAACTCTGGTGTTTCGGCCTTGACCATAAAGCCTTCGTATTGGTCAGGCCGCTCCGCCAAGGATTTGGCAGTACGCTCCGTCGCCAGTGGTCCCATCCAGAAAGAAACTGCCGCAACATCGTGTTCTTTGAGGTCCACGCCCATATCTGCGGCGAACTTGTCTACGCCTGCCTTTTGCGCGCCGTATGCCGGACCGTGCATGTAGCAAACCGATCCGAATGACGACGTAAACGCGATCAATCCGCCACCGGTACGGATCAACAGCGGCGCAGCATAGAAGCTCGACACGTATGACGACCGAAGACCGACATCGAGGATATCGACGAGGCTGAGCGGGCGCTCCCAAAAGCCACCGGGGGTAATCAGTTCATCATCGATGACTGTGGCATTGTTGACCAGCAGATCCAGTCGCCCCTGCTCCGCTTCAACCCGCTCGAACAACGCTTTCACCTGTGCGTCGTCGCGGTGGTCGACAGCGGCGGCAATCCCCTTGCCACCCAACTCTGTGATTGCCTGCGCCGTTGCGCCGATAGTGCCAGGAAGCGGTGCCTGCCCCTCGACGACCGTGCGGCCCGTCACATAGACCGTATAACCCTGTCGCCCCAAAGCCCGCGCGATACCTGCGCCCGCTCCGCGACTGCTCCCTGTTACGACAGCTACCTTACCCGACCCCATACTTTCCTCCTCTTATCGGTCTCCGCGGCCATTCACATGCAGATGACTTGAACCGGATTACCACGCATACATACATTGGAGCTAAATTATATTGTTGATATGCGTCACAATAAGAGACACAAAAAACGCAATAACAAAACACGCATGGGATAGGGAGGGAATATCATCATGTTGACCCGTTTCAATGTAGGACTGCGTCTCGTAACGGCCGCGCCGGCAGCCATGCTCGCTATGACGGCACCCGCCATCGCCCAAGAAGCGTCAAGCGATCCCCAGGCCGCAGCCATCGTTGACGACGTCGTCGTTACCGCACGCCGCCGCTCCGAAAATCTTCAGGATGTTCCGATCGCCGTCACCGCTGTAACCGGCGAAGGACTGGACGCACGAGGCTACAGCTCGATTACCGATATCCAGCAAATGACGCCGAACCTGACCTTTACGCCGGGCACGGGCGGGTCATCGGGGCAAATGTCGGCATACGTCCGTGGTGTTGGCGAGTACGATTATATCGTCACGTCCGATCCCGCTGTGGCTGTGTTCTTTGATGGCGTCTATCAAGGCCGTCCGTTCGGCGCGCTGACCTCGCTGATGGGTATCGAACGCGTAGAGGTCCTGCGCGGTCCACAAGGCTCGCTGTTCGGCAAAAACACCATCGGCGGTGCCATCAGCGTCGTTTTGCAAAAGCCGACAGGTTCGAACTCCGGCGAAGCTGACCTCAAGGTCGGCAGTTATGATCACGTCCAGTTGCGCGGGTCTTACGATCTGGCACTGACCGACGATCTGGCCATGTCGGTTTCGGCGCTGGGCCGTTGGGGCGACGGCTGGCAGGAGATGGACAGCGGCGGCACAAAGGGCAACACCGACCAGATCGCCGGTCGCGCCGCCCTGCGCTGGACCAAGGGCGATTTCGATGCTGTCTTGAGCGTTGACGGCTATCGTCAGCGCCAAAATGCAGCGCCGAACAATATGATCGCCTTCTATCCGGGTTTCTTCTCGGAACTTTACTCCACGTTTGTCGAACCCTGCTGCAATGTGCCATCCAACATTGATCGGGCTGATGTTACTCCGATCCTGAATATCGATAATGCCGATGCCAGCTCGGTCACGCTGACACTCGACTTCCCGGCATTCGGTGGCGATCTGAAGTCTATTTCCGCCGCACGCTACAGCCGTGTGGCCTTCGCTCGTGACGGCGATGCGTCGCTGACCAACTATTCTGGCGACCGTCAGGACATCACCAGCCGCCAGTTCTCGCAGGAATTCCAGCTGTCTCACGAGCTATTTGACGGCAAGGTCACCACGCTGGGCGGCCTTTATCTCTTCCACGAACGCTCGCGCCAGAAAACGCTTCTGGTCACCGCATGGGGCCTGTATCCGCGTCTGCTGGAAGCCCAGTTTGATCCGGAAATGGCTGCAGGACTCGATTTCAATGTCAACTTCGATCAGACGCAGGAAACCGACAACGCCGCCCTGTTTGGTAACGCGACCATCCGCCTGAACGACAAACTCTCGCTAGATGTCGGCGGCCGCCTGACCTACGAATCCAAAGAGTTTGACCAAACAGCCCGGCGCATCTTCGCGCAGGTTCCGCTCATCCCGGGCGTACCGGGCTATCAACTCGATGAAAGCTGGACCAATTTTTCCCCGAAGGCCAGCCTGAACTATGAGTTCAGCGACGAGGTGCGCGGTTACGCCATTGTCTCGCAAGGCTTCCGCTCGGGTGGCTTCAACGGCCGTCCGACCTCGGAGGCCGAGATCGGCAGCTTCGACCCCGAAATCCTTACCAGTTACGAAATAGGTCTGAAGAACGACCTGTTCGACCGTCGCCTGCGCCTGAACATCAGCGCCTTTTACAACCAGTACGAAGACATGCAGGTCAACGTGTCCTATCCGGTGCTGGGTGGCGTCGTGGTTCGCACCGAGAATGCCGGTAAGGCCCGCATCTGGGGTATCGAAGCCGAAGGCCGCTATATCGCGAACGACTGGCTGACCTTCGAAGGCGCTGTTGGTTATCTGGATGCCGCCTATGAGGAATATTTCAGCCGTGACGCAGACGGTAACGTCCTCGACTACAGCGACCTCGAGCTGAAGCACACGACACCGTGGACCGCCAGCCTCGGCGCTGTGTTTACAGGCCGCATAGGCCAGTTCGATACCACTTTCCGCGTCGATGCCGCCTATATGGACGAGCAATACAGCGACACCCAAAATCAGCCGCTGCTGAAGGGTGAAGCCCACACCTTGCTCAACGCCAGCTTGAACTTTCGCGCCGACAACGGCCTTTCCTTCGGCATAGAAGGCCAGAACCTGACCGATGAGCGCGTGATCAAGGAAGGCTATGACGGCTCGGGATCATTTGGCTTCATCGAGGCCTATTACAACCCGCCGCGGCGCATTTACGCCACCGTACGCTACGCGTTCTGACTTTCCTCCCCTCGACTATCGGCTGCGGATTTCGGTCCGCAGCCTTTTTTTAGCAGGGTCCCGCTTAGTCCCTCAGTCCGCGACAGCCGGACGCCACGGCAATCCATTGATGTGGGCACCGCCGTCTGCAAAAAGTGTGTTGCCTGTGAGGAACCCGCTTTCGTCGCTGGCCAGATACAGTGCAAGTGGGCCAATATCACCATGCGCATGACCCAAGCGTCCTGCCGGTATCTGCGATACCAGATGTTCCATCATTTCAGGGTTCTGCTCGAAATACTCCTTGGCCTGAGGGCTTGTGGCAGACGGGCAGATCACGTTGACTGTGATCCCGTGCGGCCCCCATTCCACAGCAGCGGTGCGGCTGAGCGCGCGCATAGCTTCCTTGGATGCATTGTAGTCAGCCGTGAACATGTGTGCGTTCACACCGTTCAACGATCCCATATTTATAATCCGGCCCGCCCCTTGCGCCTTCATCACTGGAAAGGCTGCCCGCATGGCCCAAAAGACGGCCCAATAGTTCAGGCGAAACGAACGGTCCATCGTCTCATCCGTCATGCGCTCCAGCCGCTCCGGTGAACTGGCTCCCGCATTGTTCACCAAAACATCCAGCCGCCCGAAGGCTTCAGTGGTACGGGAGATCATGTCCTCGACCTGCTGGCGCACCGTGACATCCGCCGGGACAAACAGCGTTCTGGCACCATGGGCTGAGGCAAGCTCGCCCAATAGCATCTGCGCCTGCTGCTCACTGCGCTGGGCGATGACGATGTTGGCACCCGCCGCAGCAAAGGTTCTGGCGATACCTTCCCCGACGCCCTGCCCGCCTCCGGTAATGACCGCGACCTTGCCGTGCAGTCTACCCGTCATCAGTTCGCCCCCGGGTAGTCGGTATAGCCCCGCGCATCATCGCCCAGGCCTGTGTACAGTGTTGCGCGATCCGGCTTGGCGAGCGGTAGGTTATGTTTCAGACGCTGCACCAGATCAGGGTTTGCGATGAAGCCACGCCCCAGTGAAATGACATCGGCCTCGCCGCTTGCCAGGCGGGCCTTATTATCCTCAATCCCCCGGCTGTTGTTCAGGATCAACGGTCTGGTCCAGTGCCGTTTGGCGAGGGCCAACGCGTCGAGATCGGGCTGCGGCAAGTCTATCAAGTGCAAATAAGCCAGACCTAGTCCATTCACCGCATCCAGCAGTACAGCGTACGTTTCCGCCGGATTGGCATCGGCCATGCCATTCAGCGTGATTCCGGGGCATATCCTAAAGCCAATACGCTCCGCCCCAATCGCCTCAGACAGTGCGGTCAGGGTTTCCACGACAAAGCGGGCGCGGTTTTCGGCGCTGCCGCCGTATTGGTCTTTCCTAAGATTGGTGTTCGAAGACAGGAACTGCATCGGAAGATAGCCACTGGCACAGTGTAGTTCTACGCCATCCAGCCCTGCATCAATGGCATTGCGCCCTGCCTGGACATATTCGGCAATCACTTGCGGCACTTCCGCAGTTTCCAAGGCGCGCGGCAGCACGCACGGCTGGGGCACGCCATCCGGCCCCGGTATCATGTCAGGACAACGTACAGCCGATGGAGCCACCGTCTCGGCATCCGCATCCTTGTTAGCCGCTACTGCCGCGCGACCGACGTGCATGAGCTGGACGACGATCCTTCCGCCTGCAGCATGAACGGCATCGGCAACGCGCGACCATCCCTTTACCTGTTCGGGCGTGTAAATGCCGGGTGTGCGCCAGTAGCCCTTGCCGGCGGCAGATGGCTGAGTGCCCTCGGTTATGATCAAACCCGCGGAAGCGCGCTGGCGATAGTACTCGACCATCAGATCCGTCGGTGCATCACCATCCCCCGCACGGTCACGGGTCATCGGTGCCATAACGATGCGGTTCGCAAGCTGGATCGCACCAAGATCGACCGGATCAAACAGACCAGCCATCATCTTACCCTCGGACGTGGCAGCGGATGGTCCTTGCGCATAGCGTCGATAAAACCTTCAAGCGGCGCGGGATCGGCGACAGGCGCATCGTGGGGTTTGCCCGCCCGTTCCCAGAACGTCTTCCATGACGGGAAAAGGTCGTGGAAACTGCCCTCATAGGGCGGCTGGCCCGGCCAGCGCATCTTGCGGCTGCCGATCGGCGGCTTGTTCAGATCGGTTGCGTACCAATAGAGCGGCAGGCGGCGCTGAAAGTACCAGAGGCCATCGATGCGCGTATAGCGATCGAAATACATCATCTGCATGATGATCCATTCCGCGCCGGTCTCGTGCTCGTTCTTGGAATAGACGATCCCCTGTGCATTATCGGGATCGATAAATTCAATCACATGGCCGCCGATGTGATGTGACGTCCCGTCGAACTGCTGGCCCATGGTTTCATCGAACCAGTCCCGCAGGGCTTTACGACCTGACTTTCCACCGCCAACCTGCACGTCCTCGGGGAACAGCGTCACCCACGCGTCTGAGTCCCGCATATCGAGGGCCAGACTGTATTTAGCGACCAACTGCCGTATCTCGTCGAGAGACTCCAACCGATCGATACGGCGCAACAGATCGCTGCTGTCCTGTTGCCCCCCGCTCATGCGCCCAAATCTCTCAGCACATTGCGAAGGACCTTACCGGCGGCGTTTCTAGGCAGATCATCCACGATCACAACCTTTCGTGGCACCTTGTAGTTGGCCATCGCATTCCGCGCCCAGCCGATCACGTCCTGCGGGTCTAGCGCGACACCGGCGCGTGGGATGACGAACGCCTTGCCCACCTCGCCCAGACGCTCGTCCGGCATGCCGACAACCGCGCACATCTCTATACCGGGGTGGTCGTTCAGCAGTTTTTCGATCTCGGCGGGATAGCAGTTGAACCCGCCCGAGATGTACATGTCCTTCATTCGGTCGGTGATGTAGAGATAGCCCTCCGCATCCTTGTGACCTATGTCGCCGGTCTTGAGCCAACCGTCAGTGGTGATCGTCTCGGCCGTCGCCTGTGGATCATCCAGATAACCGCGCATCACCCCATAGCCGCGCACCCAGAACTCACCGGATTCACCTGTCGGAACCTCCTGCCCATTCTCGTTGGCGCAAATGACTTCAACGCCCGGAATGGGCGTGCCGATCGAGGCGGATATCTGCTCGACCGAGGCCTCCGCTGGGGTCATGCAAACGCAGCCGTGCTCGGTCATGCCGTAACCGTTGACCACACGCTCCATGCCCAGCTCGTTCTTCATTCGATAGATGAGCGAAGGCGGTACAGGCGCGGCACCGGTCACGGCCACGCGGAGCGAAGAGAAGTCGCGCCCAGCTTTCTCCTGCTCGATTAACAACATCTGATAGATGGTCGGCGGACCGGGAATAAAGGTCACGCGCTCGGTTTCGATAATGTCCGCCAGCTTGGCCGGATCAAACACCGCCATCGGCAGGATGGTCGCCCCACGCACCAGACTGGCCACCCATCCAGCCTTATACCCAAAGGTATGGAAGAACGGGTTCACGATCATGAACCGGTCACCTTCGCGCACATCCACGCGTTCGGCCCAGTCGCTGAACATGCGCACGACCTGCCCGTGAGCGGTGAGCACGCCTTTTGGTGCGCCAGTGGTCCCCGACGTAAACATTATGTCGCTGATAGTACCGGGCGTGACAGCGTTCAGAGCCCTGTCGATCACCTGCCGATCAACCCCGTCTCCGCTTGAAAGGAACTCTTCCCACATACCGTCCTGAATCAGGACGGTATGTTTCAGATCAGGTGTTTCCTCGTCCGCCAGCAGGGCCGGATAGTCAAAGCCCAAAAAACCGCTGACCGTGAACAGCGCCGAAACCCTCGCGCGTCTTAGGATATCACCTGCCTCTTTTCCCTTCATACGGGTGTTGAGAGGAACGATGGCCGCACCACAAATTTGCGCACCGACAGCCGCTACGATCCATTGGCGGGAGTTCGGAGCCCAGATCGCTACGCGACTGCCAGCAACTATCCCATGCGCCATGCAGGCGGCGGCACATCGTCGTGCCTCAGCCCAGAGCTCGTTAAAGCTATGGGTTTGTCCGTTCTCAATGATGGCCGGAAAGTCCCCCCATAGGGCAGAAGCACGTTGCACGGCCTCTGGAATGGTTCGCGGCAGGATTTCGCGCTTGAAGCGGGTCATTGTGCCATTGTCCTGACCTGTACGCTGATCGACATCCATCACGACGACGGAATCCGTACCTTCAATCCCTCAAGCGCCGTGCTCACCGTGATCTGGCAGGACAGACGCGAGCACCCCTCATCGAAATCGTCTGAGAAGCTGGCCAACTCGCGCTCGTCGCCTTCGATCTGGCCGACGCGATCGATCCAATCCGCATCGACGTGAACATGGCAGGTCGCACACGACATGGCTCCGCCACATTCGGCATCAATGCCCCGAACATTATTCTGAACCGCAGCGGACATGAGGCTTGCGCCCTCGCTGACGTCTATTACCCGTTCGGTTCCGTCGGCTTCGATGAAGGTTACTTGAGGCATGGTTGTTGGTTCAAATGGCAGGCCCGATCCTGAAAAGGATCGGGCCCTGGGTTGAAGGGGTTTCGTCAGAAACGGAGCCGTAGCGAGACACCGATCTCCCGCGGCGGGTTGACGACAACATTGCGATATCCCGAGACAAGCGACGGACCAGCCGAGAAGCTGTAGTCGGGGTTCAGGACATTGGTCTGTTTGGCGTGGATGCTGTCGCTGGCCGAGCGCACCACAGCTTCGTCGAACAGGTTCTTGGCAAACACCGACAGTTCCCAACCGGCCTCACCGCGCAGGCCCAGGTAGAGGCTGACATTGGTGAAGTCGTCGTAGCTGTAGTCGATAATGTCGGAGTCAAAACCGGTCGCATATTGTGCAAGGGCACGGACAAACGGCTCAACCGTGCCGATGGGCTGGAAACGGTATTCGGTATTGGCCGACAGCTGGAACGGCGACTGGTCACCCATCTTTCCGTCAGCATCACAGAAAGTAGCTTGCTGACCGACCGGAACGATGATGTTGCCTGACCCGTCCACGGCGTTGCACGGGATCTGGGCACCATCGTACTTTGCGTCGGAATAGCTGGCCGAGACGGAAACATCCCAGTCCGGGGTAGGCTTGCCCCAGATTGTCGTCTCGAAGCCCTTCACGATGGCGTCGGCGTTATAATTCACCTTTAGCACGCTATCGATCACGCCGTTACGACCGCTGGCCATCCGGATCATGCCGGGGGTGCGACCGATATAGTCGTCAAACACCTGATAGAAGGCGTTGGCCGTAAAGCTCCAGCGACGGTCGAACAAAGTGCCTTTTACACCCAGTTCCACAGCGTTGGACGTCTCGTCCTTGGTCACAACCAGACGGTCTTCCAGCGGCGCCGTGTTACCAACGGCAGCCACACCCGGTCTGAACGATCGGCCATAGCTGACGTAACCGCTGATATCGTCATTGAAGCGATAGACGACGCTCGCACCGCCCGTGGTCGCCCCGACGGAGCGGCGGGCATCGTCCGCCGGCAGGGTGGGGAAAGCATCCATCACCACCAGACCGCCAGCGTTCACGGTCAGCATGCTTTGCTGGTACAGGTTGTAGAAAGCATAGCGGATGCCAGCATTCACCTGCAGGCGATCGGTTACATCATAAACACCGCTGATAAAAGCCGATTTACTGGCCACATCGTTCGGTGTTTCGATATACACATTGACCGGGCTGATGGTGTAGTGCGGGAACGTCGAGGCTACGCCCCCTGCCCCGTCACCAAAACCACTGATGAGATAGTCTGTACGCTGCAGAACGACAGCAGGGTCCTGTTTATGGCTGCTGTAGCCCGCACCGAACTGGAAGTTGAACGGGCCGGCCAGTTCGGACGCATAGCGCAACTCGATGGCTTTGGAGTCGGTTGGTGACAGGACGGCCTGATGCTCGTCATAGCCCGGCACGGCATTGCCACTGTCGAAATCGAGACGCTGGTTCAGGAAGGCGTCCGTCTTGGCACCCGCCAGCGACAAAGTACCCGACGCCATCTGCCAATCGACAGAGAAGGTCAGCAGATCGACATCGCGACCGAAGGAGGACGGGCCGTCAGAGACTGCGATCCGGTCCTCTACGCCGGCGATTGGCCCGTTACGAACCAGACCCATTTCCGGAAGCGCGCCCGCAGGCAGATCCGCACCCGAGCCGATGACCTGAAGATACTGGCGCTGTTCGGTTTCCAGATGCTGATAGCTGAGGTTAACGGTCAGATATTCAGTCGGCTTGGCCAACAACGAGACACGGAAGCTCTTGGCCTCCCCCTCGGAGGAGTCGTCACGCGTGACGTTGTGGACGTAGTTGACCGCATTACGATCTTCAACGAACGCCAGACGCAGGCCCAGGCGGTCCTCGACCAGCGGGATAGAGACGCCACCTTGCAGATTGTAGGCTTCCTGATCCGTAGCGGTAGCCTGGAAGTAGCCTTCCACCTCGGCAAGATCAGGACGACGCGTCATCATGGTGATGGCACCGCCCGGCGCTGTACGGCCACGCAAGATACCCTGCGGACCTCGCAAAACCTCGATCTGGGACAGATCATACATGGCCGCGAACATCAGCTGCGGATCGACCGGAGCCTCGTTCATATAGACGTCAACGGAAGGTTGCGTGCCGGAGTCTGGGTCAAAGACGATGCCGCGAAGCGAAGCGGTGTTCGAGCGACCGTCGCGGTTGCTCATTTCCAGGCCCGGCGAAAGCTGCTGGACATCCTTCACATCGAGAATGGTGAGCTGTTCCAGTTTCTCGCCTGTCGCCACATCGACCGCTATTGGCACATCCTTGAGCAAGCGTGCGTTACGGGTCGCCGTCACCACCACATCAGCGACCGTGGCCGTATCCTGTTCTTCCTGCGCCATGGCCTGAACAGGGAGTGCCGACAGAACGGCAATGCCTGCCGCGCCTCCGAGCAAATAGGTTCTATTCTGCTTCCTGGTCGTCATCTCATCCCTCCGGTTGGCCTTATTTTTGGCCTTGGTTCGCGGCTGATCACCGCTTTGCTTTTGACGAAAATGGCTTGCGCGCATGCCCCGAAAAGGTGGGATACAGGCGTGCGAAATCATCGAGGCCCGTAGCCCCCTAAAGCACTCTGATGGTTTGGGTTTTGGGTTAGGCGACGTCCTCGCGAACCGCGGGCATACCGTGAACCTTATAGGTACCGTTTGCGCGGGCCTGGAACGAGGCCGCCTCTGAGCGCGGATTGTAGAACTGCTGGTACCAAATCTTGGCCTTGCTATAGGGGCCGTCACCCGGCACGGCCATCGGCGTGATGCACGGTGCCTTGTTTCTCCAGATATCGAAGTCCTGAGCGAAGGCTTTCAGACTGCCGGCCTGATAGGCAATCTGCATGTCCTTATCCTCGGGCGCAGCCTTTTCCTTGCCCGAATTGACCAGCAGGCCATGCCAAGCCTTCACGCGGCCATCGTCGACCGGAGTGTGGGCGATGAACATGACCTGATATCCGCCGTTGAAATAGGACAGCAGGATGCCCGGCCCCGTATAGAAGGTGTCGGTTTCCAGCATGACGCCCGGTGCCAGATCGCGGTGATAGCTGCCTTGGAATTGGCGCGCCTCAATGCCGTTGAAGACGTTGTGGAAATACTCGCACGGGCCGCCATGCGTCGGGCCTAGGTGAGCGACATCACAGATATTGTCGATGATCTCCTTGGGATGGCAGGGCAGTTCGCCCAGGTGATCCAAATCCCATTGAACAAAGGCGGGATCATCCCACTGCGTGATTACTGGCAGGTCAAAATCCGGCTCGCCACCTTCGGGGTCGTGCCATGCGAAAATGCAGTTGTACTTTTCCTCGACCTTCCAGGTGCGGATTTTCGCAGCTGCCGGAATGGGCGCTTTCGAATACGGAATCTGGTTGCAACGGCCATCCGGTCCGAAACGCCACGCATGATAGGGGCAACGGATATTGTCACCCTCCACGTGGACATGATCCTGAACCACATAGGAGCTGTCATTCTTGGCGAGGTGCGTTCCCATGTGCGGGCAATAGGCATCGACCATGTACACCTTGCCGCTCTCACCGCGGTACAGAACAAGATCTTGACCGAAGTAACGCACAGCCAGAGGCCTATTGGTAACCTCTTTGGCTTCGGCCACTACGAACCACCCACGCGGAAAGGTGAAGGGTCCCAAACCGTAATCCTCAGTGCCCGCCATGACATGCTCCCAAAACGTCAAGTGGTAAAACCGTCGCCGCGCCTGAAATCGCAAACACAATCCCAAACCGCATTTTTATTTTTGTTATGCGTAAAATAAAGTCCGAAATTATGCGCAATATGTCAATTGCAAATCCGGGCTCTTCAGCCACCCCACGCGATCACGATGTTCAGCGAAATTTCGTTCAAAAATCAACGACATTTAACCAGCAAACCGTCGCAGGCCGCAGAAATACGCACTATCGATCAAGAAAAAAGAAAATTGATCGAGTGCGTATTCGATCTCATGTTAAGTCTGCAAACCACAGATTTATACAGCCGCAGGGGGGGCATATGCGCAGAATCGATACCATCGACGCAGCGGATGTTTTAATCGTCGGATCTGGTGCTGCTGGGCTGGTCGCCGCTTTACGCGCCGCGCAATCAGGAGCGAGTGTAGTTCTCATCGAAAAGTCGTCCGAAATCGGGGGCACTTCCGCGACCTCGGGCGGCGGCATCTGGATACCGTGCAGCAATCTTGCCAAAGGCGTGGAAGGCCATGCAGACAGCGATGACGAAGCGTTCCGTTACATACGGGCCCTGGCCGCCGGTTGGAGCCATGACAGCCTGATCCGCTCCTATATCCATCAGGCCCCCGCCATGCTGGATTGGCTGATGGCATCGGCACCCATCCAATACATCCCTCTACCCTACCCCGATTATCACCCCGAGGCAGAGGGGGGTAAAACGGGATGGCGCACACACCTGCCGTTGCCGCTTGACCTGCGGGTGCGCAACACATCCATCCGAAATTTGCGCAGAGCCTCTCCCGCGGCCAGCCTCGGCGGTGTGATCAACTGGACATTCGACGAGACGACGGCCCTGCTCTACCGCCCCAAAGGCTGGATCAAGACTCTCGCGAAGATGCTGGCCCGCTACGCCTTCGATCTGCCCTATAGGCTGACATCGACGCGTGATCGCTTCCTGACTTTAGGCAATGCACTGGTCGGAGCTCTTGTCCTTGCAGCACGTGATGCGGGCGTCGCCATTTATACCGACACCTCGCTGAAGGATCTAAAGGCCGAAAACGGGCGCATCATTGGCGCGACGGTCCTGCATGACGGAGCCACAATCAACATCGCTGCGCGAAACATCATCCTGACAGCCGGTGGATGGGAGCGCGACACCGAACTACGCCAGCAGCACTTGCCGCACCTGCCAGACCCAACCCATTCGGGCTCACAACCCAACAATACGGGCGATGCGATAAAGGCCGCAACAGCCATCGGGGCACAGGTACGGGGCATGGATGCCGCATGGTGGGCGCCCGTATTCCGCGTGCCAGGAGAACAACGCGGTCGGCTATGCACCATCGAACGTGCTCTGCCCGGATGCATCATGGTCGATCAAAACGGGGAGCGCTTTATGAACGAGGCCAGCTCCTATCACATCGCCGGCGAGCAGATGATGGCCCACGCGGCCAAGATCGGGTCGGCACCACGCTTCTGGATGATCTTCGACAGCCGCTATCGTCGACATTATCCCATGGGGCCCCTCTACCCGTTGCTTCCCGACTGGCTACAACTTCCCGGCGTCACCAAAACCGTCAAAAAGGCGAGAACCCTGTCGGATTTGGCCAATCAGATCGGGGCGGTCCCGCAGCGTCTTGAACAGACGGTGACCGGCTTCAATAGCCATGCCGCTGCCGGGAATGATCCCGCGTTCGGCCGCGGAAACAGCGCTTATGATCGCATGTACGGCGACCCGCGCGTGAGCCCCAACCCCACACTGGCCGCGCTGGACGAAGCCCCGTATTACGCCGTGCCGATCTATGCCGGAGACATCGGTACGTGCAGCGGATTGGCTACGGACGAGCACGCACGCGTTGTGGATGTTAATGGTGCCCCCATCGAAGGGCTGTATGCGGCAGGCAACACTGCCGCATCGGTCATGGGCGGTTCTTATCCCGGCGCTGGTTCGACACTCGGTCCCGCCATGACATTTGCATGGGCCGCTGCCGGCCATGCGACACAATAAAGAAAAGGCCGCCAGCAGATCTGGCGGCCTTTTTGTTTGGATTAATTCACATTGGGTCTTGTGATCCGTGCCAATCGGGCATCGTATTTGGGAGTACCGATGGACCACGACAGCTCGACATCGATCACGCCATCCAGTGGACGTATCTTACGACGGACGATGCTGTCAGCAGCCTCAACCGTGGTGAACAAACCTGTAGCCATAAGGCTGCAACGGCCCAACAAAAGTACGACAGAGCCGATTTCCGGCATTTCCGAGAGCTGTTTGGAAAGCTGCGGCACCTTGGACGGCTCGGCCTGAATCCACATCATCACCAGATTGGGTGAACCGGCCATGCGGAAGTCGGTGACGACAGTGAACTGGATCATTCCGTCATTCTGCAAACGGCGCAGACGGGTACGGATAGTTCCCTCGGTCACTCCGAGTTCGGCGGCAATCTGACGGTTGGATACACGCGCATCACGGCTGAATGCGTCGATGATGCGGAAATCAAGATCGTCGAGACTGGGCTTGCTCATAGGGGGGCCACATTGAATTCAAATTTCACGACATCATAGGCCACCGCCGAGTCCATGGCGGCAATGCCTTTGATACGCGCCACGTGATCCGTCATGAAGACACTGATCTCGTCAAAATTCTTTAGCGCGACCAGAAGCTCCAGATCAAAACGTCCATTCATCATATTGATTGAAAAGACTTCCGGCAGAGCACCCAGCTCTGCTGCAACATCGTCGACGTCTCGGCCTGCCACCTTGATACCGACAGCCAGCAGGACCTCGTAGCCATGTGCAGCAAAGTCCGAAACAGCCACCACGCGCATGGCGCGGCTTTCTTCCAGTCTTTTGATGCGCGCTGAAACCGTCGCTGCGGTGATGCCAAGGCTCTCGGCGATCTCGAGGTTGGTCGCACGACCATTCTCGCGAAGCATATTGATGATGCCGTTATCGAGATCATCCAACACCGGAATGTTGGAAGAGCTGCCGTCTTTGATCTGCATTTTGCTCCGCCGGGTGGCCTGCTTTACCCTAGCGGTCATAATGCGTTCCTGTCGAAATTGCGATCACTTGCCGGTCGAAGCCAGAGATTTCGCAGCACGACGGCCTGAAAAGACGCAATCCGCGACCGACAAACCACTGACATACAGATTGGAGCAGATGCCGAGTGCGCTGCGACCGGCGGCGTAAAGGCCCTCGACCGGCTCGCCGTTTTCATTCAGCACCTGCCCTGTTTCTTCATCCACCCTCAAACCGCCCAGGGTCAGCGTGGGAAGCGGGAACAGCGGCGCATCAATCGATACATTGACCGCGTAATACGGCCCCTTGCCCAACTGCACTGCGTCGCTACTGCGCTTGTCGAACGGGTCTATTTCGCCATTAGCGACGGCATTGTGCTGCTGGATCGAATGCTTCAAGGCCTCTGCCGGAACCCCGATCTTCTGAGCCAAAGCTTCCAGCGTTGAAGCCTTTTTCGCGCCCAGCACCATCGCCATCAGAGCCGGCCACTTCTGGAAGTCCAGAACGCCCTCTGCGCTGGCTTCAGCCTTAGCTTGCTTGACCAGAGACTTATCCAGAATGACCCACGCCTTGCCGTCGCGGCCATCACACATGGCCTTGCCGATGGCAGCGCCATACAGGGTTTCATCAATAAACCGCTTACCCGCAGAGTTCACCAGCGGAGCCCGCGCCCAACTGAAAGGCGGGTTGATGAACCGCCATGCGCTGATCCGGTCCATACCGACCATTGCACCACCTGCGGTCACGCCAAGACAGACGCCCGAACCGTCATCTGCCGGTGTGCCCAGAGGCAAACCCTTTATGTAGTCAGGCGAGAAATGGGCCACCATCTCGCGGTTGAAGACATGGCCACCCGCAGTGATCACCACGCCTTTTGCGGCCTTGATGTACTGCGTCTCGCCATGCTCACGCATCATGTCCGATGCCTTGCGGGACAGCTTCAGCACCTGCGCATCGAACCAGTTCGCACCCGGCCAGGTTCGAGGATAGGCGGCCATCTTGGTGATACGGGCTTGCAGTTTTCGCCACTGCGCCAGCGCTGGCTTCGTTTCAGAGATACGCCGCGCCTTGACGCCTACAACCGCCCCCGATGCATCCAGAATCATCGCCTCGACAATGGTCTCTGTCAGAAGGTTCACACCAGCCAGATCGGCGGCTTCCTTCAAGGGGTCATACAACCCCGCGCCATACCCATGCGCACCGCGCGTCGGTGGCAGATCGACACGATGCCCCCGCGCGGCAGGTTTTATCTGGTCCGCATAGCGTTTCGCCAGCGTGCTGTCAGAGTGGTAGAGGTAGTAGGTCGTCGGCGGGTACGAGGTCTTTTTCTCGTAAAGAACAGGCCTGAACTTCACGCCGTGCGCGACCATCCAGTCGTGATCATCGACGCTGTTCTCGCAAAAACGGCGGACCATCTCGTCAGAGACGACGCCCCCAGCCTCGATCTTAAGATACTCGTACATAGCGTCGACGCTGTCCTCGACGCCGGCTGCTTTCTGGGTGGTTGTGCCACCGCCAGCATAGAAAACACCGCCATTGATGGTGGTTGCCCCGCCACCGTTACCGCGGTCCAGCGCAATGACTGAAAGACCGGATTCAGCAGCCTCCAACGCGGCACATACCCCTGCGCCACCATAACCGACGACAACGACGTCTGCGCTGTGCGTCCAGTCGGAAGGCTGGAGTGCGTTAGCATTTACGGCGGCCTCGATAGTCTTTGGCCACCAACCCTGTTCACGCATACCAGCCTCCCCTTGGCTTATTCGAGAGCCAGTCTTCAGGCGTCCGCCTTGGCCTTGATCATGTCGAGCGCCACGTCCACGATCATGTCTTCCTGTCCACCCACCATGCGGCGGCGCCCCAGCTCGACAAGGATGTCCTTGGTCGACAGGCCATAGTCCTCGGCGGCCTTCTCGGCGTGACGCAGGAACGAAGAATAGACCCCTGCATACCCAAGGCTCAGCGTCTCGCGGTCGACGCGGACCGGACGGTCCTGCAGCGGACGCACGATGTCCTCTGCCGCATCGATCAGGGCACTGACGTCGCAGCCGTGGTTCCAACCCTTACGGTCGGCGGCAGCGATAAAGACTTCCAGCGGCGCGTTGCCCGCACCGGCACCCATGCCCGTCAGGCTGGCGTCAATACGCACGGCGCCGCACTGGGCCGCGACGATGGAGTTGGCGACGCCCAGCGACAGGTTGTGGTGGGCGTGGATACCGCGTTGGGTTTCCGGCTTCAGCACACGGTCATAGGCTTCGAAGCGGGCCTTGACGCCGTCCATGTCCAGAGCGCCGCCGCTGTCGGTCACATAGACGCATTGCGCGCCATAGGATTCCATCAGCAGGGCCTGCTGGGCCAGAGCGTCCGGCTCGATCATGTGGCTCATCATCAGGAAGCCCGAGACGTCCATGCCCAGATCGCGGGCGATGCCGATATGCTGTTTCGACACGTCGGCTTCGGTGCAGTGGGTCGCCACGCGGACCGAGCGCACACCTATGTCATAGGCGCGCTTCAACTCCTCGACCGTGCCGACACCCGGCAGGATCAGGGTGGTCAGGATCGATTTCTCGAGAACCTCGGCCACGGCTTCCAGCCACTCCCAGTCGGTGTGGGCACCAAAGCCGTAGTTGAAGCTTGCACCCGACAGGCCGTCACCGTGGGCGACTTCGATGGCGTGAACGCCAGCCTTGTCCAAAGCGCGGGCAATCGCGCGCACTTCGTCCAGACCGTACATGTGACGGATGGCGTGCATGCCGTCGCGCAGGGTTACGTCCTGAATGTACAGAGCGTCTTTATTGACGTCGAAGCCCATTACGCGACCTCCTTCTCTTGGCGGCGCGCGGCCAGAAGCTCGCCCGTGGCCTTGGCCGCAGCGGTCATGATGTCGAGGTTACCGGCGTAGGGCGGCAGATAGTCCCCGGCACCTTCGACTTCGAGGAAGATCGAGGTCTTGATGCCCTTGAACTGGCCGCGACCCGGAATGGTCAGCGGGTTGTTGTCGCCATAGCGCTCGAACTGGACCTGCTGTTTCAGGCGATAGCCCGGCACATAGGCGCTGACCTTGGCGACCATGGCCTCGACCGAGGCGCGGATGGTCTCTTCATCGGCCCCGTCCGACAGGGTGAAGACGGTATCACGCATGATCATCGGCGGTTCGGCCGGATTCAGGATGATGATGGCCTTACCCTGTTCGGCACCGCCGACCTTCTCGATCGCGCGGGCGGTCGTGCGGGTGAACTCGTCGATATTGGCGCGGGTACCCGGACCAGCCGAACGCGACGACACCGACGCGATGATCTCGGCGTAGCGCACGTTTGAGACCTGGCTGACAGCCGCCACCATCGGAATGGTCGCCTGACCGCCGCAGGTCACCATGTTGACGTTGCCGCTGTCGAGATTGTCGCCACCGTTCACAGCCGGAACGACGAACGGACCGATAGCCGCAGGCGTCAGATCGACCACCAGCTTGCCATCGGCGCGAAGGCGCTCGTCGTGTTCTTTGTGGGCGTAGGCCGAGGTGGCGTCGAACACGACACCGATCTCGGGATACACTTCCGAAGCGACCAGACCGGCCAGACCTTCGTGGGTGGCGAACACGCCATGGGCGCGGGCGCGGGCCAGACCCTCAGAGGCCGGATCGACACCGACCACAGCGGCCAGTTCCAGATTGTTCGGATAGCGGATCAGCTTTTCCATCAGATCCGTGCCGATATTGCCCGATCCAATGATCGCGCATTTAACTCTGCTCATAACTATCCCCTCGAGCCTAAGCCCCTAGCGGAAGCGGGCGACGCAGCGCCCGACTCCGTCCAATTCCATCTCGAATTCATCACCGGCCACGGCATCTGCCAGCGGCACCAGCGATCCCGACAGGATCACATCGCCTGCATCCAGCGTGACGCCATATCGGCCTAGAGTATTGGCCAGCCATGCCACTGCCGTCAGGGGAGAGCCCTGCACCGCAGAACCATAACCTTCAGACAGGAACTCGCCGTTCTTCTTCACCACAACCTTGAGGTTGGGCAGGTCCAGCGAGGCCGGATCATTGTGTTCATCGCCTAGTACGAACACACCGCACGAAGCATTGTCCGCGACCGTATCGACGATCCCGATTTTCCAGTCCTGAATGCGGCTGTCGACAATCTCGAAACAGGCGATCACTTTCTCGGTCGCGCCCAGAACGTCGGCTTCGGTAATGCCCGGACCTTTCAGTGACGACTTGAGCACAAAGGCGATCTCGGCCTCGGCACGCGGTGCGATCAGCTTGTGCGCGGCGATATCGATATCGCCCTCGACATACATCCGGTCGGTCATGAAGCCGAAGTCAGGCTGGTTCACGCCCAGCATGTCCTGCACCACCTTGGAGGTGACGCCGATCTTCTTGCCGATGACCTTCTCGCCCTCGGCGGTGCGGCGCTTCAGCACCTCAAGCGAGATGGCGTAGGCGTCATCGATCGTCAGCGACGGGTCCTGTTCGATCAGGGGCGTAATCACGTCCCCGTCGCGTAGTGCCTTGTGAAGCTGTCCTGCGAAATCAAGATGCTTACTCATAGATAACGTCCGTCCTGATAGATCAGGGGGTGGCATTCGCCGCAAACGCGGACCTCCCGCACCGCACCGATCACGATGGAGTGCGTGCCATAGGTGACGATGCGATCGACTTCGCATCCGACCACGGCCTGCGCGTCGCTCAGAGCCGGTAGGTCTTGGATGTCATTGCTCCATTCGCCGACACCAAAGCGCAGTTCCCGCGCCATGGAGCCACCGAAGGCGTTGGCGACTTCGCGGTGCTGAACACCCAGTAGGTTCACGTTGAACCGTGCGCCGATAAACATGCTGGCGTGCAATCCGGCCTGACGGTTGATGCAGACCAGCAGCGACGGCGGGGACATCGACAGCGACGTCACCGACGTGGCTGCCATGCCTACCGAACCTCCATCACGGCTGCGGGCCGAGACGACCGCCACCGCCGAAGCCAGTCGCCGCATCGCCTCTTTGAGGCCGCCCGAGAGCTGGTCCGCAGTCATCGCTGGCTCACCCATGTAGGAACTCGATGGAATAGCGGTTGAACTCTTCTGCGCGCTCCACCTGTACCCAGTGCCCGACCTTGTTGAAGGTCATGAAGCGAGCGTCGTCACAGTCGGCCAGGAAGTAGTCGATACCCGACAGCGGCATGAAATGGTCGTTGAAGCCCCAATAGCCGAGGATCGGCATCTTCAGCTCGTGCAGACGGTCGCGCAGATTGTGCGTCTTCATACGGGCGAGCACATCCTTGGGCTGGATGCGGGCCACCTCGAATCGTTCTGCCACCAATTCGTCGGTGACATGCACCGGATCGAAAACAAGGCTTTCGGCCAGACGGCGTTGGTCTGCGATACTGAACTCGGGGCTGCCGAATGCGCTACGCATGTTCGCGATACCCGGCATAGCGAAGTAGACGGGCAGTTCTTCGATACAACCCGGCGACATGAGGATCAGGCGATCGACAAATGCCGGATCATTCAGAGCGATCTGGATTGCCACACCGCCGCCGAGCGAGTTTCCGACCAGAGTGGCCTTCTCGATCCCGTGGGCCTTCAGCGCCTCGAACAGGGTGTCGGTGAACAGGTGCAGCGTATAGTCGAGACCCTCCGGCTTCGACGATGCACCGTAGCCGATCATGTCTGGCAGAATGACGCGGAAACCGGCGTCCACGAACGCGTCCACGTTCTGGCGGAAGTTCGACAGGCCCGAGGCGCCGGGACCGCTGCCGTGGATGAACACCACGGCCGGGCCCGAGCCAGCTTCCTGAATACAGATTTCATAGCCGCCACTGACTTTGTGGACGGCACGCGTGATGGCTGCGCGCGTCATGGCTGTCCTCAGATGAACATGAATGATGGCGGCTGACCGGCACGGGTGCCGATCACGTCTGCAGCCATATTGCCCGGATCATTGGCGACGTGTGCCCGGGCTGCGTTCAGGTCGAGCCACGGTTGGATTAGCGGGCTGTGCATATAGATGGCGCGGCCACCCAGCAGCGGCAGCAGCGTGTCCACGATGTCCGCACAACGACGGGCCACCGAAGCCGACTGGTAACGGAAGCGCGCGCGCTCTTCCATGGTCGCTTCCTCGCCAGCCACCGAGCGTCCGTAGAGCACGTCCATGTTGCGGCGCAGGACGGTTTCCATTTCGTCCACTTCCGCACGGCCGCGGGCAATCGCGGCTTGCAGCACAGGATCGGCCTTCGAAGCCTTGCCGGTATTGGTTGAGATGCGGCTTTCCATGATTTCGGTCGCAGCATCGAGTGCAGCGGTCGTGGCCCCCAGCGCCGAGGTCGAGACCAAACGCAAGAAGACTTGCGCCCAAGGCAGGCGGTAAAGCGGGCCGTCGTTCTCGACCTGACCGGGGTTGGTGCACAGGAAGCCGTCGACCGACTTGTGCGTGCGGTGCTCCGGCACGAAGGCATCTTCGACAACAATGTCCTGACTGCCCGTGCCCTGAAGGCCAAAAGTGTACCAGGCATCTTCGATACGATAGTCGCTGCGCGGGAGCAGGAAGGTACGCATGTCCGGCGCATCGCCCGGATTGGCCGGCGGGATCATTGCGCCCAGCAGCACCCAGTTGCAGTGCTCCGAGCCCGACGAGAAGCCCCAGTGGCCGGACAGCTTATAGCCGCCCTCGACGCGTTCGACCTTGCCCACCGGCTGATAGGACGACGAGATCAGGACGGTGTTGTCTTCGCCCCACACATCGACCTGAGCCTGATGCGGGAACAGGGCCAGTTCATACGGGTGGCCACCCACAACGCCATAGACCCAACCCGTCGACATGCAGCCCTGCGCCAGCAGTTTCTGCACGTCGAAGAAGACGTTCGGTTCCATCTCATAGCCGCCCCAGCGTTTGGGCTGGAGAATCTTGAACAGGCCAGCCGCTTCGATATCGCGAATCGTCTCGGTGGGGACGCGGCGTTCCGCCGTGCATTGGGCGGCACGCGATTTGATGGCCGGGATCAGAGCGCGAGCACGCTCGACCAACTCTGCCGCCGTCGGCACCGCTGCCGCATCCTCATTCATATTGGCTGTCACAGGTGCAGAGTTATTGACCATCTGACTTGCATCCTTCTGCATAAAAGCGGATAGAACTTTCATATTGCGTAAAAAGCGATATTGTTTAATACGCAAATCGTCAAGCAAGTGTTCGGTAGAAAAATCGCCGATCAAACCACGGGGAGGTTCGACGCATGGCCGTAAGCTCTTTGGGATATATCGTTGTCGAGGCGACAGACCTCGACCGCTGGCGGAGTTTTGCCGTCGACTTCCTGGGCATGATGGAGGCTGCCTCCCCCAACCCGGATGTCGCGCTGTTCCGCATCGATGACCGCCCCTATCGCTTCTGGATCCAGAAGGGCGATCAGGACCGTTTCATCGCTCCGGGCTGGGAATTCGCAGACAAGGCCAGCTTCGACGCTGCTGTCGCCGCCCTTGAAGCCGCCGGTCGTCCTGTCGAGCGCGTGGATGTTCTGGAAGCACGCGCCCGCCAGACCTACGAAATCGTGCGTTCAACCGATCCGGACGGTCACGCTTTCGAAATCTACCACGGTCGTTTTGTGGATTATGCGCCGTTCAGCTCCAAGGCTGGCACCAGCGGCTTTGTGACCGGCGACAATGGCGACTTGGGCATGGGTCACGTCGTTCTGACCGCCCCCTCCTTCACGACCGTGCACGAGTTCTACAAGAACGTTTTGGGCTTCCGTGACACCGATCTGGGCCGCTTCTATCTGCAAGGTGGTGGCCGTGAAGATCCGGGCGTCGGCTTTGCCTTCATGCACGCCCAAAACGGCCGTCACCATTCGCTGGCCCTCGGCGAAATGCCGGAAAGCCCGAACGGCGCTGTCCACATCATGCTCGAAGTCGCCAATCTGGCCGATGTCGGTCGCGCCTATGACCGCGCGCTGAAGAGCAAGGGTGCGATCCCGATCTCGGCCACTCTGGGACAGCACGTGAACGACAAGATGGTGTCCTTCTACGTGCAGACGCCGGGCGGTTTCGATCTCGAATACGGCTGGAACGGTCTTGCGATCGATCCGCAAACCTGGGTGCCAACCACCAGCATGGCTGTGAGCGCCTGGGGTCATAAATGGGCCTGGGAGGCCGAGGACTAAGTTATGGCTGACAAGCGTATGACGCTCGACGAGATCGTCGACCAACTCCAAGACGGCATGACGATCGGCATCGGGGGCTGGGCCACCCGCCGCAAGCCCATGGCACTGGTGCGTGCCATTGCCCGCAGCAAGCTGAAAGACCTGACGGTCGTTGCCTATGGTGGTCCGGACATCGGCCTGCTCGCAGCGAACAACAAGATCAAGAAGCTGATCTTCTCCTTCGTCAGCATGGACCAGATCCCGCTGGAGCCGCACTTCCGTGCCGCCCGCCAGAACGGACAATTTGACGTTTTGGAATTGGACGAAGGCCTGTACCAACTGGGGCTGCGCGCCGCCGCCATGCGCGTGCCCTTCCTGCCGAGCCGCATCGGACTGGGTACCGATCTGGTGAAACAGCCGGAACTGTCCAAGACCGTTCAGAGCCCGTTCGAGGACAGTGAAACCTTGCTGGCCATGCCGGCGATCCATCTGGACGCAGCCCTGCTGCATGTCCACCGCTCGGACGAGCGCGGAAATGTGCTGACCCTATCACCCGATCCGTTATTCGATGAACTGCTGGCCCGTGCCGCAAAGAAAACCTTCGTGACCACCGAAAAGCTGGTCTCGACCGCGGAACTCGATTTGCGCGCCAACAGCCGTTTCAACATCATCGAGCGCCCGCTGATCGCCGGTGTCGCAGAGGTCGAACTTGGTGCCCACCCAACCAGCGCGGAGCCAGACTACCACATCGATATGGGCCATCTGAAAACCTACGTCGATGCGTCCCAACCGGGGGCCTACCGCGAATATCACGATCGCTTCGTCGATGTTCCTCACGAGGTCTATGTCGCAGCTGTCGGCGGACCTGACGTCATCCGCGCCCAGCGCAAGCCTGTTTACTGATCGGGGACCGGATATGAGCTATTCTCTGGCCGAATTGATGATTGCTGCCGCCGCCCAATCGTGGCGCGATGACGGCGAGATCATGGGCACCGGAATTGGTCCGCTGCCGCGCATAGCCGTTGGCGTTTGCAAGACCCTCTATAACCCCAAATTGGCCACGACCGATGGCGAATGCTGGTACACGACCGAACCGCTCGGTCCGGGCCAGTCCAGCGCTGATGTCGAAATCGAAGGCTGGATTCCCTACGATCGCGTGTTCTCGACCTTGTGGGGCGGTAAACGCCACGCCATGGTCGCGCCCGTCCAGATGGACCGCTTTGGCCAAACCAACATCAGCGTCATCGGTGATCACAAGAAGCCGAAGTCAGCCATGCTGGGTGCTCGTGGCTTCCCGGGAAATACCGCAAGCCACCTGAACAGCTTCATGTTCACCAACCACTCGACGCGCAGCTTCGTGTCGGGTGAAGTGGACTATGTCTGCTCGCCGGGCTTCAACCCCGAGCGCTTCGGCGGAAAGGTACCGTCGTGGCTGGCCTTGGGCCGTATCGTCACCAACCTGTGCGTGATGGACTTCGGCGGTCCTGACAACAGCATCCGCGTGATCTCGCTGCATCCGGGCGTGACGTTCGAGGAAGTTCAGGAGAACACCGGCTTTAAACTGGCACGTCTCGACAACCTTCCTGTGACGGCAGCACCGACCGAGGCCGAACTGGAGGCCATGAACAAGGTCGATCCGAAGAACGTCCGGTCGAAAATTCTGAAGGACAACCCGCCGGGCGCGAGGGCTTAAAAACCATGGACCTGCACAGCTTTGCCGAGCCGCGCCAGGCGGACATCACCTACGAAACCGACGCTCCCGTCCTCTATGAGGTCAAGGGTCACGTCGCGGTCATCACCATGAACCGTCCGGGCTTCAACAACGCCCAGAACAGTCAGATGACCTATGCGCTCGATGCTGCCTTCCGGCAGGCGGTGGACGACGACAACGTACGCGCCATCGTTCTCGCAGGCGCTGGCAAGCATTTCTCTGCAGGTCATGACATCGGCACACCGGGCCGTGACGTCACCAAGAGCTGGGACCGCCAGCTCTTGGTGGCCGATCACACCAACAAGCCCGCTGCCGAGTTTCTGTATACCCGTGAACACGAGGTCTATATCGGCATGTGCCGTCGCTGGCGCGACATTGCCAAGCCGACCATCGCCGCTGTTCAGGGGGCTTGCGTGGCCGGTGGCCTGATGCTGGCGTGGGTGTGCGATTTCATCGTCGCCACCGATGACGCCTTCTTCCAGGATCCGGTGAACCGCATGGGCATTCCGGGGGTCGAGTATTTCGCCCACGGTTTCGAACTCCCGCCGCGCATCGCCAAGGAGTTCATCATGCTCGGCGAGCGTATGCCGGCCGAGCGCGCCTACAACTTCGGCATGGTCAACCGCCTGTCCACGCGTGAGGCGCTGATGGACGATGTGATGGCGATGGCCAACGAGATCGCCAACCGTCCGCGTCTGGGCAACTGGCTGACCAAGCAGGCGCTCAACCACGTGGAAGACCTGCGCGGCAAGCGCACGGCGACCGACGCCCACTTCCACATGCACCACTTTGCCCACGCCCAGTCCGATCTGGTGATGGGAAATAATCTCGGCGGCATGGATGCCAAGTCCATGGCAGCGGCCAACAAGGCTGCCGCTGCCAAGTCAGGAGAGTAGCCTGTGGCTCGGGGGAATATTTCTACTGTTTTGACGGAACGGCTGGGGTGTGAGGCCCCGATCATCCAAACAGCAATGGGATGGGTGGCCGAGCCTTCGCTGGTCATCGGCAGCGTAGACGCTGGCGCATTCGGTTTCCTCGGCGCAGCGGTCATGACGCCGGACGAAGCCCGCGAGAAAATTCTTCAGGTGCGCCGCGGCACCGACAGGGCTTTCGGTGTGAACTTCCACATGTTCCAGCCGGGTGCGGAACAGATCGTCGATCTCATCCTCGCCAACAAGGAACAGATTCGCGCCGTTTCCTTCGGCCGCGGCCCAGACGCCAAAATGATCGGTCGTTTCAAAGACGCTGGCATCCTGTGCATCCCGACTGTGGGCGCACTGAAACACGCTCAAAAAATGGAACAACTAGGCGTCGACATGGTGAATGTCCAAGGCGGTGAAGGCGGTGGCCACACTGGTTCCGTGCCGACGACTGTGTTGCTCCCGCAGGTACTGGATACCGTCAAAGTCCCCGTCATCGCTTCAGGGGGCTTCTCCGACGGTCGTGGACTGGCCGCTGCTTTGTCGTTCGGTGCCGTGGGTATCGCCATGGGGACACGTTTTCTGCTGACTGCCGAAAGCCCGGTGCCGGATACGACCAAGGCCGCATATCTCAAGGCAGGCACCGACCAGATCGTCGTCACGACCAAGCTGGACGGCATTCCGCAACGGATGATCCGCACCCCGCTGATGGACAAGATCGAGAAGTCCGGCCCGCTGGCCATGTGGGTCCGCGCCCTCGAAACTGCAATGATCATGAAGCGCCAGACCGGTGCCAGCCTCGGCGACCTGATCAAATCCGCCAAGGGCATGACCGCCCACGGTGACCAGCCCCTTAAACAGGCTCTTATGGCCGCCACCATGCCGACGCTGATCCAGAAGGCTGTCGTGCATGGCGATATCGTCGAGGGCGTGATGGCCACGGGCGTTGTGGGTGGCCGCATCCAAGAAATTCCGACCTGCGCCGAACTGGTCGACCGCATCATGTCAGAGGCGCTTGCCCGCATGGATGCCGTCGCCGCCCTGCGCCCTTGATTTAACCTTTCATAGGTGTGTTCCGATGCCGATTACCCTGAGCGTCAAAGACCGGATCGCTGAAATCCTGTTCGACCACCCGCCCGTCAACGCGTTTGACACCACGGGCTGGGAATCCATTCCGGGTCTTATCCAACAAGCCGCCACCGATCCGGAAGTCCGCTGCATCCTGATCCGTGCCGAGGGGCGCGGTTTCTGCGGTGGTGTGGACATCAAGGAGATGCAGGCCCATCCGGAACGTATCGCCAAGCTGAACCGCGACAACTTCCTCACCTTCAAAGCCATTCGCGATGCCGAGATTCCGGTCGTGGGTGCGCTGCACGGATTTGTCATCGGTGGCGGCGTGAACATCGCCGGTGCCTGTGACGCCTTGATCGCTGCCGAAGGGGCCTATCTGTCGCTGCCGGAAATCGACCGTGGTGCCATGGGCGGCGCGGCCTATCTATCGCGTATGGCTCCGGTTCAGAAGGTCCGCGCGGCCTTCTTCACCGGTGGCAAGATTCCGGTGGAGGAGCTGCACCGCATGGGCTCGATTGAAAAGGTCGTGCCACTGGCCGATCTGGAACGTGAAGCCCGCGCCTTCTGCGAGACCATCGCCGCCAAGAGCCGCGCCGCTCTGGTCATCGCCAAACAGGCGTTGAACCTGATCGAGCCGTTCAACCCCAGCGACCACTATCGTATCGAGCAGGGCTTCACCCTCGAGATGTATGCCCACGAAGACAGCCAGAAGGCCCGCGATGCCTTCGTCGACGCCGGCAAGCAGGCGAAGTTCTGATGCATCTCGCCTACACTCCTGAACAAGAGGCGTTCCGCGCCGAGGTCCGCCAGTGGCTGGCCGAGCACGTGCCGTCGCAGCCGCTGGAGCATTTCGACGCCACCCGCGAAGGCTTTGAAGCCCACCGCGAGTGGGAACGTACGCTGAAATCCGGCGACTGGGGCATGGTGACGTGGCCCAAGGAATACGGCGGTCGTGGCCTTGATCTGATCAGTTGGCTGATCTTCGAGGAAGAATACTACCGCTCGGGCGCGCCCGGCCGCGTGAACCAGAACGGCATCTTTCTGCTGGGTCCGACGCTGATCGAGTTCGGCACGCACGAGCAGAAGTCGCGCTTCTTGCCGAAAATGGCGTCGGGCGATGAAATCTGGGCGCAGGCCTGGTCGGAGCCGCAGGCCGGTTCGGACCTTGCCGGTGTTCGCGCCACCTGCGTTCAGGAAGGTGACGAATACGTCCTGAACGGTCACAAGATCTGGTCCTCGCGTGCTGTGTTCGCTGACTGGGCCTTCGGCCTGTTCCGCACACCGGGCACCGAGCGCCACAAGGGCCTCAGCCTGATCTTCTTCCCGCTGAATGCCGAGGGTGTGACGGTCAACGCCATCCCGAAGATGAACGGCCATGTCGGGTTCGCGGAAATTTTCCTCGAGAACGTGCGTGTTCCGGCCTTCAACCGTCTGGGTGATGAAGGTCAGGGCTGGCACATCTGCATGGCGACGGCCGGTTTCGAACGTGGTCTGATGCTGCGCTCGCCTGCCCGCTATCAGGTCGCGGCTGCCAATCTTGCGGCCCTCTATCAGGCCCGCAAGGACACCTGCGATCCGTCGATCGAGGCTGATGTGGTCAAGGCATGGATGAATGCCGAAGCCTATGCGCTGAACATCTATTCCACCGCCAGCCGTCTGATGAGCGGTGGCAAGATCGGCGCGGAAACCAGCACCAACAAGATCTTCTGGTCAGAACTCGACATCCACCTTCACGACACCGCCCTGCGTATTCTGGGGCCGGAAGCCGAACTGACCGCACCGCCGGTCATCGAGGGCCAACCGTCGTGGATCGATGACTACATCTTTGCGCTGGCCGGTCCGATCTATGCCGGTTCGAACGAAATCCAGCGCAACATCATCGCCGAGCGTATGCTCGGTCTGCCGAGGTAAGGCGCGATGGATTTTACCCTTTCCGAAGACCAACTGATGTTTGTCGATGCCGCCCGCGCGGTATTCGCCGACACCTGTGACACCCTTCGCCTGCGCAAGATGCTCGAGCGTAAGGATGCGTTGGACCATGAGCGCTGGGACGCTGTGGTCGAAACCGGCCTGACGGTTGTCATGCTGCCTGAAGAAGCCGGTGGCCTTGGCCTCGGCGCACTCGACTTCGCACTGATCGCAGAGGCAGCGGGATATTATATGCTGCCCGAGCCGCTGGTCGAAAGCGCAGGCGTCGCTGCGCCCATGCTGGCGGCCATTTGCCCAAATTCCGACTATCTTGCTAATCCGGCAAGCCGCATCGCCATTGCCCATCCGTGCAATCCGCTGGTGCTGGACGCAGACATCGCTGACGCCATTCTACTGAACCACAATGGCGCAACCCATCTGGTGAAGCCCGTAGACGTGGAACAGGTTCGCGAAGACAGCATCGATCCGATGCGTCGTCTGTTCCGCCTGACAGGAACGCCCGACCGCAACAGCCAGATTTCGGACCGCACGGAACTGTGGGATCAGGCGTTCGATCGCGCAGCACTGTTCGCTGCCGCCCAAGGCCTCGGCCTTGCCCAGCGCGCTGTCGATCTTGCCGTGGATTACGCCAAGGAACGCCAGCAGTTCGGCAGGCCGATTGGCACCTATCAGGCGGTGAAACACCACCTCGCCTCGGCCCAGACCAAGATCGAGTTTGCTCGTCCAGTCCTGCACGCCGCAGCCGCCGGTCTGGCCAATAACGACATCTACAGCCGCGCACGCATCAGTCAGGCCAAACTGGCCTGCCTCGAAGCCGCCGACTTCGCCAGCCGCACCAGTCTGCAGGTCCACGGGGCCATGGGCTACAGCTACGAGGTTGATGTGCACCTCGTTCTGAAACGTGCGCTGGGCCTGACTTACAGCTGGGGCCAACCGCACCAGCACCGCGTCCGCGTCGCCGAGCGTATTTTCAACCGTGCCGTCGGGCCGGATCAAACCTTTGCCTATGAGGTCGCCTGATGGCCGAAGCCTATATTATCGACGCCGTTCGCACGCCTACCGGTCGCAAGAAGGGTGCCCTCGCCGCCCTGCATCCGGCCGATCTGGCCGCCCATCCGATCAAGGCGCTGATGGAGCGCGTGAACGTCGATGCGGGTCTGGTTGACGATGTCATCTGGGGCTGCACCGACACGATCGGCGGTCAGGCCGGCGACATTGCGCGCACCGCATGGCTGTGCGCGGGCCTTCCGGAACACGTACCGGGCGTGACGATCGACCGCCAGTGCGGCTCGTCGCAACAGGCCATCCATTTCGCTGCCCAAGGTATCCTGTCGGGTACGCAGGATCTGGTTGTCGTCGGCGGCAGCCAAGCCATGAACCGCATTCCGATCTCGGCGGCCATGCTGGTCGGCCCGCAGTTCGGCTTTGAAGAGCCGTTCCGTGGTGCAAAGGGCTGGGACGCCCGCTATGGCGACGAGGAAGTGAACCAGATCCGCTCGGCGGAAATGATCGCTGCCAAGTGGAACATCAGCCGCGAAGCCATGGAAGAGTTCGCCGTGGCCTCGCACCAGCGCGCCCAACATGCCACCGAACAGGGCTGGTACGCCAAGGACATCGTGGAACTGGAAGGCCTGTCGCACGACGAAACCATCCGTCCGACCACCTCGATGGAAGGTCTGGCCACGCTGAAAACCGTCAATGAAGGCGGCGTCATCACTGCCGGTGTCGCCAGCCAGAACTGCGACGCCGCCGCGGCCATGCTGATCGCCTCGGAAGCCATGGTGAAGGCCCACGGTCTGAAGCCGCGCGCCCGTATCCACCACATCTCGGTTCGCGCCGACAATCCGGTGTGGATGCTGACTGGCCCGATCCCCGCGACCCAACACGCCCTGCAAAAGGCTGGCATGAAGGTCGAGGACATCGACCTGTTCGAATGCAACGAAGCCTTTGCCTCGGTGCCGATGGCCTGGATGCAGGAAATCGGTGTGCCGCATGAAAAGCTGAACGTCATGGGCGGCGCGATCGCTCTGGGTCACCCTATCGGTGCCACGGGCGTGCGCCTCATGACCAATCTGCTGAACGCGCTGGAGCGCACGGGTGGCCGCTTCGGCCTGCAAACCATGTGCGAAGGCGGCGGTCAGGCCAACGTCACCATCATCGAGCGTCTGTAAGGAGTTAGGACCATGTCGGGTATCTGCGAAGGCCGCGTCGTCATTGTTACGGGCGCAGGCAATGGTTTGGGCAAGGCCTATGCACTGGAACTGGCCGCACAAGGGGCCGGCGTCGTAGTCAACGATCTGGGTGTCGGTACCCATGGCGAAGACGGTGCCTCCAAGGGCGCGGCCCAGATGGTCGTTGATGAAATCATCGCTTTGGGCGGCAAGGCCGTCGCCAACACCGGCGATGTGGCCGACTGGGAAGCCGGTCAGGATATGGTCAAAACCGCCATCGACACCTTTGGCCGTCTGGACGCTGTCGTGAACAACGCCGGCTTCGTGCGCGACCGTATGTTCGTCTCCTGCACACCGGAAGAATGGGATGCGGTTCTGCGCGTTCACCTGCGCGGCCACTTCTGCACCAGCCGCGCCGCCGTAGATTACTGGCGCGCGCAGCAGAAGGCCGGCAATCCGGTCAATGCCCGCATCATCAACACGACCTCGGGCGCAGGCCTGCAGGGTTCGGTTGGCCAATCGGCCTATTCGACAGCCAAGGGTGGCATTGCCAGCCTGACGCTGGTGCAGGCTGCCGAATTGGCCCGCTATGGCATCACCGCCAATGCGCTGGCCCCGAACGCCCGCACCCGTATGACCGCCACCGGCGGCTTCGACATGGAGCCGAAGGAAGGCGAGTTCGACGTCTATGCTCCGGCTAATATGGCCCCGCTCGTCGCATGGCTGTGCAGTGACCAGTCGTCGCACGTTTCGGGTCAGGTGTTTGAACTGATCGGCGGCCGTATTTTCCTGTCCGAAGGCTGGACCGACAGCCCCGATCAGGACAAGGGCGCACGCTGGTTGGCAGGCGAACTGGGTCCGGTCGTTGACAAGCTGTTGGCCGATCGCGCTCCGGCCAAGCCGGTTTACGGGGCCTGCTAATGGGCCTGAGCGAAGAACATCGCCTGATCGGTGATGCGGTCGAGGCCCTGCTGGCCGATGCCGCCGGTATCGAGCAGTTGCGCGCTGTTGTCGAGGCCGACACCGGCTTCGACGCCTCGCTTTGGCAGACCATGGCCGAAGAGATGGGTCTGGTCGGCCTCATGGTGCCCGAAGCCTACGGCGGCTCTAGTATGGACGCTCAGGCGATGATGCTGGTGCTCAACGAGACCGGCCGTCGCCTGCCCGTCGTGCCTTATTTCGAAACTGCTGTGCTCGCCGTTCAGTCTATCCTCGCAGCAGGCGATGACGACCAGAGCGCTGCCCTGCTCCCCGAAATCGCAGCGGGTCAGGTCAAGGCGACGGTCGCGGGCCTCTCGCGTCGTCCGTCATTCGAGGGCGACCGTCTCAAAGGTGAAGCTACGCATGTGCCGTTCGGCCATGTCGCGGACCAGTTGATCGTCTTTGCGGCTGACGGCTCCATTCTGGTGGTGCCGACCGATGCCGGGGGCGTCACGATCACCCGCACGCCAAACATGGATCTGACGCGTCCTCTGTCGCACGTCCATTTCAACATCGCTGTTTCCGACGTCACCGTCCTGTCCGACGGCAGCAAGGCCGTGCAAGAGCGCATCCGTACTCTGGCCAGCGGCTATCAGGCGGCAGAACAGACCGGCGCAGCAGCTTTCTGCCTTGAAGCCACTGTGGCCTATGGTCTGGAGCGCAAGCAGTTCGGACGCCAGATCGCCTCGTTCCAGGCCGTCAAACATATCCTCGCCGACATGATGCTCCGTATCGAGGCTTCGCGCTCTGCGGTGCTCTATGCCGCCAATGCCATCGACACAGGTGGCGATGTCGAGGACGCCTGCGCCGCAGCTGCCGCTTGGGCCACCGAGACCCTGCAGAAATGTGCTGCCGAGCAGATCCAGCTTCATGGCGGGGTCGGATTCACCTGGGAGCACCACGCCCACCTCTATTTCAAACGTGCCCGATCGAGCGCCAGCTGGCTGCGCACCGCGTCCCAGCACCGCGAACGGATTGCCGCCCGACTTCTGGATTATGCCGCATGACCTTTAAGAACACCGCCCCCGCCTATCCCGAGGCCCGTGGCCTGCTGAAAGGCAAGACCGCTGTCATCACCGCAGCGGCCGGTACCGGTATCGGCTTCTCGGCAGCCAAACGTGCCGCTGAGGAAGGCGCGACCCTTGTCATCAGCGACTTCCACGAGCGCCGTCTGGGCGAAGCCGCAGATGCCATCGCAGAGGCCGTCGGCACCCGCCCCCACACCATAGTTTGCGACGTAACCAACCAGGCCGACGTGGATCGTCTCCATGCTGAATCCCTGAAGGCTCTGGGTCGTATCGACGTTCTGATCAACAACGCCGGTCTGGGTGGCGAGGTCGATGTCGTGGACATGACCGACGAGCAATGGGACCGCGTTCTGGACGTGACCCTGACGTCGGTGTTCCGCATGAGCCGCGCCTTCCTGCCGACCATGTATGCGGCAAAGTCTGGTGTGATCGTCAATAACGCCTCGGTTCTCGGCTGGCGCGCACAAAAGGGTCAGGCCCACTATGCCGCCGCGAAAGCCGGTGTGATGGCCTTTACCCGTTGCTCGGCTATCGAGGCGGCCGAACATGGCGTGCGTATCAACGCCGTCTCGCCATCGCTGGCCATGCACCCCTTCCTCGCCAAGGTCACGACCGAAGAGGCTCTGGCGGAACTGACAAAGCGTGAGGCCTTTGGCCGCCCGGCGGAAGTCTGGGAAATCGCCAACATCATGATGTTCCTCGCCAGCGACCTGTCATCGTACCTGACCGGCGAAGTCATCTCCGCCTCGAGCCAGCGTGGATAAGATGGGCGTCGTATTCGATATCCCCGAAGCGCTGCTGGATGCCGAAGGTCGTGATCTGGGTCACACCGAATGGATGACCATCGATCAGGACCGCATCACCGCCTTTGGTCAGACCACAGGCGACATGCAGTGGATCCACGTCGATCCAGAGCGCGCCAAGGACGGTCCTTTCGGGGCCACCATCGCCCACGGCTATCTGACGCTGTCGTTGGTCAACTCGTTCATGCCCGATCTGATTACCGTGAAGGGTGTCTCCTCGGGCCTGAACATCGGACTGGACAAGGTTCGTTTTCTGGCTCCGGTCAAGGCCGGCTCGCGCATTCGCGGGCACGGTGTCCTGAGCAAGGTCGAGGCCAAGGGTGACGGCGTTCAGACCACGGTGGACGTCACCGTAGAAATCGAAGGCCACGACAAGCCCGCGTGCATCGCCGCGGCCATCAGCCGCTACATTCCGTAAGGATCGTCATGACCCTGCCCGCGCAGTCCATGATTGATACCGTCCACTCCTATGTCGCCGCATTCGAACGCGGCGATGCAGGAGCGGTCGCGGCACTCTATGCCGAGGACGCCGTAGTGCGCGATCCTATGGATGCGCCGCCGATCAAGGGCCGCGATGCGATCCGGGCCTTTTACGAGCGCTCTATGGCGACGGGCGCAAAATTGGCTTTGAGCGGCCCCGTAAGGACCACAGCATCGGTCGCCGCCTTCGCCTTCAGCGTCCATCTGACCCTGCCTACGGGAGAGGGCCGGATCGACGTCATCGACACATTCGAATTCAACCCTGACGGCCTCATCCAACAGATGACCGCCTATTGGGGACCCAACAATATGCACGGTTTCGAGGAGCAAGCCTGATGCGTGAAGCTGCCATTATCTCCACTGCCCGTACCGGCGTCGGCAAGGCCTATCGCGGTGCGTTGAACAACACCGAAGGCCCTGCCCTGTCGGCCCACGTAATCAACGCTGCGCTCGACCGCGCCGGTGTTGATCCGGCCCGCATCGACGATGTCTATCTGGGCGTCGGCAACCACTGGGGCACGCAGAGCTACAACCTTGGCCGCCTGTCGGTCCACGCCTCGAAACTTCCTGATGAAACCGTCGCGGGCTTCACGCTGGATCGCAAATGTTCGTCGGGGCTGAACGCTATCGCTCTGGCGGCTCGCGGTATCATGACCGACGAGATCGATGTCGCAGTCGCCGGTGGCGTCGAGAGCATCTCGCTGACGATCAACAAACACATTCCGGCTTTCCGCAACCGCTCGGAAACCGTCAAACAGCACGATCCTTACGCCTATATGGCAATGATCGAGACCGCCGAGCTGGTCGCTGACCGTTACAACGTCAGCCGCGAAGAGCAGGACCATTTTGCCGCGCAGAGCCAGCAACGAGCTGCCGCCGCTCAGGCCGCCGGTCTGTTCAATGACGAGATCGTGCCCTTCACCACCACCAAGACCCTGTTCGCCAAGACCGGCGAGGAGATCGGTGAGGAAGAGGTGACGCTGGCCGCCGACGAGGGCATCCGTGCCGGCACCACCTATGAAGCCCTTGCTGGTCTGAAGCCGGTCTTCAGGGACGGCCAGATCGTCAAGGAAGGCCGCCACGTCACCGCCGGTAACGCCAGCCAGCTTTCGGACGGTGCCTCGGCACAGGTCATCATGGACCTGAAGACCGCACAGTCCGAGAACCTGCCGGTTCTGGGCATCTATCGCGGCTTCCAGGTCGCTGCCTGCAAGGCCGAGGAAATGGGCATCGGTCCGGTCTTCGCCATTCCGAAGCTGCTCAAGCGTGCGGGCCTTAAGATGAGCGACATCGGCCTGTTTGAAATCAACGAAGCCTTCGCCTCGCAAGCTCTGTACTGCCAGCGCGCACTGGACATCGATCCGGCCATTCTGAACGTCAACGGCGGCGGCATCGCCATCGGCCACCCGTTCGGCATGACCGGCTCACGTCTGGTCGGCCACGCCCTGATCGAAGGCAAGCGCCGCGGTGCCAAATATGTCGTCGTCTCCATGTGCGTCGCAGGTGGCATGGGCGCAGCCGGTCTGTTCGAGGTCGCCTGATGAGCGAGTTCGCCCCTGAACTCTCGGATTTTCGTGCCGAAGTGGCGGCCTGGCTGCGCGAGCAGCTGAGCGGCCCCTTTGCCGACATCAGTGGCCAGTCCAATCAGGTCGACAATGTCGAGCGCCGCCGTGAATGGGAAGCGGCGCTGGGCGCGGCGGGCTGGAGCACCATCGGTTGGCCAAAGGAATACGGCGGTCGCGGTGCCAGCATCTCCGAACAGGTGGTGTTCGCCGAGGAATATGCTCGCGCCAAAGGCCCGCCGCGTGTCGGTCACCTCGGTGTCGAACTATTAGCCCCGACCCTGATTGCCATGGGCAATGATGACCAGAAGGCGCGTTTCCTGCCCGATATCAATCAAGGCAAGGTCATCTGGTGTCAGGGGTATTCCGAGCCGGGTGCAGGTTCTGATCTCGCCGCTGTCTCCACCCGCGCGCGTCTGGAAAACGGCAAATATCTCATCAACGGCCAAAAGATCTGGACCTCGATGGGTGGCTTTGCCGACTGGTGCTTTGTCGTGGCCCGTACCGAGGAAGGCAGCGTCGGCCCCAAGGGTCTGTCTTTCCTACTGGTCGATATGAAGCAGCGCGGCGTGACCGCCCGTCCGATCAAACAGATCACCGGTGAGGCCGAGTTCGCCGAGGTGTTCTTTGACGATGCCGTCGCTCTTGAAACCGACCGCATCGGTGCCGAGGGTGAAGGCTGGGCTGTAGCCATGGCCTTGCTCGGCTATGAGCGCGGGGTTTCCACCCTCGCCCAGCAAATGCATTTCCAGATCGAGCTGGACGAGATCATCGCGGCGGCCAAGAACAATGGCAAAGCCGCCGATCCTGTCATCCGCCAGAAGATCGCCCAAGCCCACATCGGCTTGAAGATCATGCGCTACAACGCCCTGCGTATGCTCGAAGGAACAGACAACGCCAACCTGTCCGGCGCGGCCTATAGCTATAAGCTCTACTGGTCTTCGTGGCGCCGCGATCTTGGCGAACTGGCCATGGACGTCCTCGGTCAGGACGGCGAACTGCTGGACGAAGAAGGCCGTTTCGAGAAGCTGCCCAATATGTTCCTCTTCTCGCGGGCCGACACCATCTATGCCGGTGCCAGCGAGATCCAGAAAAACATCATCTCCGAACGCGGTTTGGGGCTACCCCGCGAACCACGCGGTCGATAACAGGCATAAAAAGAGGGCTCGGTTGGAGAATAACCGAGCCCTCAACGTCTATGCCGAAGCCCCTCAGCCTACGGACTAGACGCATTCCATCGCTATGCAGCGGCTGGCACCGTGTTCCACTCCTGCGGCAGCGCATTGTTGATGACAGGGCAGTTCAGCGCCTCGGGCGTGTACATGGTGGCCACGCAGCGATTGCAGCTGATGCACGAAGAGCGCTCGGCGCGACCATCGGAGAACTGATTGACCAGATCGGGCTGATGTACGAGCGCGCGGGCCATCACAACCGCATCAAACCCTTCCTCGATCAAGGCGTCGGCATCCTTGCGCGAGAGCAAACCGCCCACATAGGCCAATCCGCAGCCGACAGACGCGCGTACGCGCCTTGCGGCCTCAAGGAAATACAGCTCCCGGAAAACGGCCGTCTTGGGTGTCGTGAGTTCCAGAACAAAAAACTGCAGCGCTGCTGCCCATCCTGTCTGGACCTTCTTCAGGTCGGCATAAGGCAGAGGGCTATGGAACAGGGCCCACGAGGACTCGATATTGCGCCCACCCGACAGGACAAGCATATCGATGCCCGCAGCCTCCAGAACCTTGGCGGTCACTATGGCGTCATCGACCGTGGCGCCGCTCTTAACCCCGTCATGCAGGTTGATTTTGGCGATAACAGCCAGATCCTTGCCGACGGCAGCCTTCACAGCCGACGCGACCTGCGCGGGGAAACGGGCGCGGTTCTCGGCAGAGCCGCCGTATTCATCCTTCCGGTGATTGGACAGCGGCGAAATGAACTGGTTGAGCAGATAGCCGTGGCCCATGTGAATCTCGACAGCATCAAAACCCGCATCGCGGCATAGTTCTGCGGCCTGCACAAACTCCGTAGTAATTTTGTCCATATCTGCGGGCGTCATACTGTGCAGGAATGGACGGCCGCGGGAGATGCCCAGAATGTCTAGGCCCCTGTCGGCAGTCCATGCCCGTTTGGTGCTCAGCTCATCGTGTTGAACAAAGCTCCCTGCGTGGGTGATCTGTGCGGACGCCTTGGCCCCATGGGCATGAACCGCATCGGTCACGGCCTTGTAGTGAGGTACAGCTTCGGGGGTCATTACCCCCTGCTCGCTGAATGTCCGCCCATCGCGTGAAACCGCGATATAGGACAGCGTTGTCATGCCGACACCGCCCCGGGCCAATCGTTCGTGAAAAGCCAGCAGCGAACGGGACGGCAGACACCCTGTCGTCATCATCTCGTTGGCCCCCGCCCGTACATAGCGATTACGCAGGGTGACAGGACCAACAGTAACCGGTGTGAACGAGGCGGTGCCCATAGGCTATTTTCCTTGTGCGATATCGAGAAACGGCGGACGCTCGCCCCCACCATGGACCTCGATCGAGGCCCCTGAAACGTACGAGGACTTGTCCGATGCCAGGAAGGCCACGACCTCGGCCACCTCGTTGGCTTTGCCGAGCCGCTTCAGGCCGATGTTCTCACCGATCCGTCGCTGCGCTTCCGCATCACCATAGGTTGCGTCGGTGTTCTCGGTTTCGATGTAGCCGACAACCACAGCATTGACGCGGATATGCGGGCCCCACTCATTCGCAAGGCTCTGCGTAAGCGACAGCAAGCCACCCTTGGCAGCCGCATAGACCGACGTACCCGGCGACGGGCGGATGGCCGAGACACTGGCTATATTGATTATAGAACCACCATGCTCAACCATGCCCTCATAAGCGGCCTGAGAAGTCCAAAGCGGAGCCATGAGGTTCAGTCCGACGATCTTTTCCGCGAAACGTGGCGAAGCCGTCGCAGCGTCCGACGGAGGCGAACCGCCGGCATTGTTTACCAACACAGTCACTGGTCCTGCTCTGTCGCGGATAGTTTGGATCATTACCTGGACGCTGACAGGATCGCGCACATCACAGGCGATGAACTCCAACCCGTCCAATGGGATTGAAGGGCCGTTGCGACCGCAAACGAATACCCTCATGCCATCAGCCGCCAGACGCCGTGCAGTCGTCAGACCCAGCCCCTTGGTGCCACCGGTCACAAGCGCAACCCTAGCTGCCATGCCGCCCTCATTTTTACGCATTAAATATATAGATGTTCATTTTGATATCATTTTGCGTATTATTGTCTACTGAATCCACCTCTCTAGCGTCCCTTATGTCCAAAATTGTTATACTCGGAGCCGGCCATGCAGGCGGCTCGGCCGCTGGCTTCCTGAAGCAGTATGGTTTTGAGGGCGAGATCGTCTTGGCAGGTGCCGAGCAAATCCCTCCCTATCAGCGCCCGCCCCTGTCCAAGGCTTGGCTGAAGGGCGAAACCAACGAGAACGCCCTGCAACTGCGCAGCAGCGAATTCTACGCTGAGAACAACATCGACCTACGCCTGGGCATTGCGGCAACCGCGATCGACAGAACAGCGAAAATGGTCGCGTTCGATGATGGTACGGTAGAGCCGTATGATTATCTGGTCATCGCCACCGGATCACGCGCCCGAAAACTCCCCCTGCCAGGTGGAGACGACGATCTACTGCTGGAACTGCGCACGATCCCCGACGCCGAGCGACTGAAGCAAGCCCTTGGGGGCGGAAAGCGTCTGGCTGTCATCGGCGGCGGCTACGTCGGTCTCGAGGCCGCCGCTTCGGCACGCGCCTTGGGAGCCGAAGCCGTGGTGATCGAGCGGATGGACCGCGTGCTTCAGCGCGTCGCATCATCCACGCTGTCCGAGTTCTTCACACGCCGCCATACTCGCGAGGGCGTGATAATCCGCACAGGCGCGGAAGTCGTTGCGGTCAGCGGCCACAGTGTGACCTTCGCCGACGGAGAAGTGCTGGAAGCCCATGCTGTTCTTGTGGGCATCGGTGCCACCGCCAATGACGAACTGGCGCTCCAATGCGGGCTGGAATGCGCCGAAGGTATCGTCGTCGATCTGGATGCACGCACTAGCGATACGGCGATCTTCGCCATAGGCGACGTGACGCGCAGGCCTCTGCCGCACTATGATGTGATGCATCGATTGGAGAGCGTTCCCAACGCTCTGGAACAAGCCAAACGCGTCGCCTGCGCCATCACAGGACGCCCTGCACCGCAGGATGAAGTGCCATGGTTCTGGTCCGACCAGTACGACTGCAAACTTCAGATCGCAGGCCTGCCGTTTGGTGCCAGCGCGCAGGTTGTCCGCGGTGATTCCGACACGGGCAGCTTCGCGGTCTTCCATTTGAAGGACGACAGGATCGTCTGCGTAGAGGCCGTCAACGCCGCTCACTCCTTCATGTTTGGCAAGCAGGCCATCGCCAAGAGCAGCCGAGTGGACGCCGCCACACTGGCGGATGAGAGCATCCCGATCAAAGAGACGCTATTGTAAACGCTTGCGCGATGATTTCAGCTTAACTGAGACAAATCGCAAGGGTGCTGTCAGCTTGACAACTATGTCTAACACCTCGCCTTCGTCGTCGACTGCGCGCCAGGGGCTGTCAGGTTAACTGAGCGCGTTTCAAAAGGTGCTGTCAGGTTAACTGGGTCCAGTCAA
>NZ_JSYD01000077.1:0-32282 GCF_054824005.1 Brevundimonas sp. GN22
CATTGGCCTTCACCATGGCGTCAAAGCCTTCGCGCTGGGCAAAGGTCCATTCGCGGGCGCAGGTCGGGTCGTTGACCATGGCGTCGGCGGTCGACGGGTTCATGCCGATGAATAGGATGTACCGCTCGGGGAAGGTGTCGCCGATCCAGCGGCGCATCAGGGTGCGGTGACGGCCATCCTCGCTGAACACTGCGTCACCCTTTACGCCAGCCATCAGGTTCAGGCGCACCTTGCCGCCCGGATCATGTTCGGTCGGATCGCGCGGGATCAGGTCCAACTGGTCGGCCAGTCTCTTACTCATGCTTTTTCAACAGCCTTGGCGGCGTCCCACAGGGCGTCCATTTCGGCGAGGTCGGACTGTTCCGGCGTGCGGCCGTCCTTCTTCAACTCGGCCTCGATGAACTCGAAGCGGCGCACGAACTTCGCATTGGCACCGCGCAGGGCGTCTTCGGGTTCAATCTCCAGCTTGCGGGCGAGATTGGCCATAACGAACAGCAGGTCACCCAGCTCTTCCTTGGCCTTTTCCTTGTCGCCAGCCTTCAGCTCGACGCGCAGTTCCTCGACCTCTTCGGCCATCTTGTCGAAGACCTCGTCAACCGACGGCCAGTCGAAGCCGACGCGGCCCGCACGCTTGGTCAGCTTGGCCGCGCGGGTGAGGGCGGGCAGGCCGACGGGAACATCGTCCAAGACGCCTGTCTGGGATTTGGCGACGCGCTCCGCGGCCTTGATGTCTTCCCAGCGGGCCTTTTGGGCGACGCCCGTTGGCTTGGCCTCTTCGGTGCCGAATACGTGCGGGTGGCGCCGGACCAGCTTGTCGGCCATGGCCTCGGCCACGTCTTCCAGTTTGAAATGGCCGGCTTCTTCGGCCATGCGAGAGTGGAACACCACTTGGAACAGCAAGTCACCCAGTTCGACACGAAGCTCGTCCATGTCGTTCCGCTCGATGGCGTCGGCGACTTCGTAAGCTTCTTCGATGGTGTAGGGGGCGATGGTCTGGAAGGTCTGCTCCACATCCCATGGGCAGCCGCCATTCGGGTCGCGCAGGCGGACCATGATCTCTTTCAGGCGGTCGACGGGATGGGTCATTCAAACAGTTCCGGCATCTTTGAGCGCCAGCTCGGCGCGTATCTGGTCATGGCGGGTGGCCGTTAGCGGATATTTCCGCATGGCCAGCGCGGCTGCAGCCATTAGCACTGCGGGTACGGCGATAAACAGGATTTGCAACATCAGGATGGCGAAGTCGCCGTTTTCGGCGGGCGTCTGCGTGGGCTTGAAGCCGACCAGTTGCAGGATGGCATAGGGAATAAGCGCGAAGACGTGGCCCAGCTTGGTAGTGACGGCGAGAATAGAGAACATCAGGCCCGTCAGGTCCTCACCCGTTTCCAGCCGTACCTCGTCGCCCGCATCGGCCATCATTGCACGCAGCAGGAAGAGGGCGGCGGCATAGGGCAGACCCGCCATGAACATGGCCGCCGCCGTGATGACGAAGTTGCCACCGGGGACAAGGCACGCTCCGCCATAGAAGACCGCGAAGACGATAGACGAGACGGCCAGCGTCTTGTGCTTGCCGATCCGAGTGGCCAGCCATGCCCAGAACGGTGCCCCCACAAGACCTGCCATGAAATACAGCAGCATGAAGATGGAGGCGCTGGCGTGGTCATAGCCCTTCACCTGACCGAAGAAGAAGAACACCATCGATCCAGTGATGCCCGGCGCGATGCCGAGGAACAGGTCGGCCAACAGCAGCTTGCGTACGGTCTTGAGCTGGAACAGGCCCAGCCACGTCTTCACCCCGCCATGCGGCTTTGCGGCGGCCAGCGGAGGTTCCGGCGCGGCGAAATAGGCGATGGCCAGTGTGACGGGCAGGGCGACGATAATGCCCCATCCCATCCACTTTACCCCGTCGGCATAGGTGCCGAAGCCACCTCGCACCACAATTGTCGGAAGAATGAGGATCAGGATCACGCCGATGATATTGAAGAACTGCCAGAAGCCGTACACACGGCTGCGCTGGTTGTATTCGGGGGCCAGAACAGCCGCCCAGCCCATCTGGCCCAGCGTCCCCATAGAAAAGCCGAGATAGAGAAACAGCAGCCAACCGAACAGATAGACGGGACCGTCCCCCGGCTTGGCCATGACAAACATCATCAGCGCCGCGACCATCAGGATCGGGGCCGAGGCCAGCATCCATGGACGGTATCGGCCCATGGGTGTGCGGGTGCGGTCCATGGCCCAGCCGATGAAGGGATCAAAGCCGATGTCGATCAGACGAACGATCATGAACACCGCCGCAACGACGCCAAGCTCTAACCCGATATGGGTGGCGTAAAACTCGGGCAGGGTGACGGGCAAAGCGACCCCGAAAGCCGCCAAAGGCAGACACGGCCCCGAGAAGGCTGCCAGGACGGCGTTGGAACGTCGGGGACTGGTCGTCATGGCATACGCTCGGAACGTTGAATCACCAGTGGCCACCATTGCGCGATCGTGATCGCAAGGCGAGGGTTCAGATGACTTTGGCTCGCTGAACGGGGTTGCGATTGCGGGCGCAATGGGGCCTTTTGGTCAAATGTCTTTGCGATTCAAGTGGCGTGCTGTTGCTGGCGCGATCATGGGACTGGGAGTGGCCGTAGCGGTCGGGGCCAGTCCTGCGTCGGCGCGAACCTCTCAGGCCGAGGTCTGTGATGCGGACGCGGGCCCCTACGTTGCCGCGGCCCAGGCCAACGGGATCAACCTCTACGCCTTGGAGTGGGCACCGTTCGGGCCTGCGGAAATGGGTTGGGAAACCTATGCGCCGCTGATCCAGAAAGAGCTGGGCACCCACTGCGACCCGTCATCACCGGGGTTCGCTGAAAAGCTGGCGGTGTTCCAGACGCTGCACAACCTGCCCGCCACAGGCCAGATGGACGCGGGAACCTTCACCGTGTTCCGCGGGCTTTGGCAGGAACGTCGTCCGTTTATTCTGGCGCGCATCCGCGGCGAATGTCCGTCCCCGCCGCCTATCGCCGAACTGGCCTATCTGACTGCGGGCGAAGAACACGCCGAGCGCATGACCCGCATGGCGCGTCGCGACGTGCTGGAAGCGTACCGCGCCATGGTCGCCACTGCACGTGCCGAGGTGCCCGAACTGGCCCAGCAGCCCGAACTGCTGCAGATCTTCTCCTCCTTCCGTGAGCCGGAGGCCGATGCGGCCCGTTGCGCGCGTGACGGCAACTGTGACGGGGTGCGCCGCGCGGCATGCTCTGCCCACCGGACAGGCACTGCGCTGGATATCTATGTCGGGCATTTGCTTGGTTATGGCGTGGACTCCACCCACACCCACAACAGGCGTTATATGAGCCAGACCGCCGCCTATCGCTGGATGGTGCGTAATGCCGAACGCTTTGGCTTTGTGCCCTATGCCTTCGAGCCCTGGCACTGGGAATGGGTCGGCCCGCCACAAGGGTATGCTCAATGAAGCCATCGCGCGTCCGATCGCTGACACCGAACGAGGTCGAGCTGGCCCGCGAGGTGTTTGGTGACGCGCTGAGGCTGGAAACCGTGCGGATACTGCGCACGCCATGGCCGTTCACGCGGGCTTTTGTGCCGGGGCGGTGGTTCTGGCGCGAATGGATCCTGTGGCCGTCCGAACGCTACGAGAGTGACATGGCCGTCGCGCCCATGCCGGTGCAGGCGACCTTCATCCACGAGATGGTCCACGTCTGGCAGGCCCAGCAGGGCGTGAACCTGTTGTTCGGCAAGCTGAAGGCGGGCGATAGCGTCGAATCCTATCGTTATGAGGTCAGCGACCACTGCCATTGGGACGGGCTGAACATCGAACAGCAGGCCATGGTGGTCGAGCATCGCTTCCGCCTGTCGCGCGGCTTGCGCGTACCTGCGGACCTCGATTTCTATGATCGGGTTTGTCCTTTAGTCGCAAACCAGCGGAATATTTGACGCGGGCGGTTGCAGAATCCGGCGTAGAGATTAAATCCGATACCGACGCTGTTACTAAATGCGTCGCGAGGTTTGTATCGGAGTAGGTTGTTGCCCAAGATTCTTGTTCTTTACCACTCGACCTATGGTCACATCGAAGCCATGGCCAAGGCCGTTGCCGAAGGGGCCGCTTCGGTCGAGGGTGCTGTTGTAGACATCAAGCGCGTACCGGAAACTGTGCCGGAAGAAGTCGCCAAGGCCGCCTTCTACAAGATGGATCAGGAAGCCCCGATTGCCGAGGTTTCGGACCTGCCGAACTATGACGCCATCATCATCGGTGCGGGCACCCGTTTCGGTACCGCAGCATCGCAGATGCGCGCTTTCCTTGACCAAACCGGTGGCCTGTGGGCTTCGGGTGCTCTGCTGGGCAAGGTCGGTGGTGCGTTCACCGCATCGGCGACCCAGCATGGCGGTCAGGAAACCACCTTTGCCGGTCTGCACAACTACTTCCTGCACCACGGCATGGTCGTGGCGGGTCTGCCGTATGCCTATACGGATCAGATGAACATGGACGAGATCGTGGGCGGTTCGCCGTACGGCGCGACGACCCTGACCAAGGGCGATGGCTCGCGTATGCCGAGCGAGATCGATCTCGGCGGCGCGCGTTATCAAGGTAAGCACATCGCGGAAATCGCGAAGAAACTGCACGGGTAAAATGATGACCCAGCCTGCTATTTTCTTTGGGCATGGTTCGCCCATGAATGCTCTAGGGGGAGAGTTCGCCGACGGCTGGAAGGTCGTGGGCGAGGCACTCGGCAAGCCCAAGGGCGTGGTCATGGTGTCTGCGCACTGGGAAACACGTGGGCTGGGTGTCACGGCTATGGAGCGGCCGGAGACCATCCACGACTTCGGTAGTTTTCCGCCCGCGCTGCACGCCATGCAGTATCCGGCACCGGGTTCGCCTGAACTGGCGGCGCGTGTGGCTGCACTGACAGGTGCCGTGATGACGGACCATTGGGGTCTGGATCACGGTGCGTGGTCGGTACTGGCCCACGTCTGGCCTGACGCCGATGTTCCGGTGGTGCAGTTGTCGCTCAACCGCGATCTGGACGCGCGGGGCCATTATGAACTTGCCAAGAAACTGCGCCCGTTGCGGGACGAGGGCTACATCATCGCTGGCTCGGGCGACTTCGTTCACAATCTGCGCACGTGGAAGCGAGAGGGCGGCGAGGCCTATGATTGGGCCAGCGACTTTAACGAGGCGGTGAAGGCGGCCTTTGTGCGGGCCGACCATGACGCGCTGATTAACTGGGTCGATTTGGCCGAGAACGCTCAACTGTCGGTGCCGACGGACGAGCACTATCTGCCGCTGCTTTACGTCGCAGCCCAGCAGGACGTGGGCGAGAGCTTGTCGTTCTTCAACGATGAAGTGGTGGGCGGGTCAATCTCGATGACAGGCGTGCGGATCGGCTGATGCCGACGCTGAAATGAAAAGGTGCGGATCGCATGGTCCGCACCTTCTATTTTGCCCTTACCGGCGACGGTCGAGTGCGAAGCTGCCCGATCCGGCGACCGACAGGTAGAGGAAGACGAAGCAGTAAAGCGCGGCCAGTTCACCGCCGTTCAATAGCGGGTATAGCCCCTTTGGCGCGTGGGCGATGAAGTAGGCGGCGGCCATGAACCCTGACAGGATAAACGCCACCGGTCGGGTGAACAGGCCGAGGATCATCAGCAGACCGCCCACCAGTTCTATCGGACCCGACCAGCCGATGAGGGTGTTCAGATCGATCGGCGCAGGCTTGGGGGCGGGGAAGCCGACGATCTTTTGCAGGCCGTGCTGGATCAGCAGGATGCCGGAAACCACGCGAAGGGCACCCAGCGAAAGACCATGCCAGTCAATATTGGTTCTTGCCATTCGAACAGGCTCCAAAATCAACGAAGGCCGCCAGTTAAGGGCGGCCTTTCTTGAGAGTTATCAGGCAGCTTCAGCCAGTTTTTGAAGCGAGACATAGTCGGTCTTGCCGCTGCCGAGGACCGGGATCTCATCCACCTTGATGATCTTCTTGGGGACCACCAGCTCCGGCGCGCCATTGGCTTTCGCCCATGCGCTGAGTTCCGAGGTTTCGGCACCGTCACGCTCGGTGATCAGGACCAGCTTCTCGCCCTTGCGGTTGTCGGGGATAGCCACCACAGCATGCCGGTTATCCGGCCATACAGCACCCGCCATGCCCTCGACCGCCGTCAGGGACACCATCTCGCCGCCGATCTTGGCAAAGCGTTTGGCGCGGCCACGGATGGTCACAAAGCCCTCGGCGTCAACATCGACGATATCGCCGGTGTCGAGCCAGCCGTTCTCGACCGGTTCCCACTGCAGCGGCTCGCCATTGGTGACGTAACCGGACATGACGTTCGGACCCTTGATGACCAGACGGCCACCGGCATCCACGCCCTCTACCGGCTCGAGGCGGTAATCGATGCCCGGCAGCAGTTGGCCCACCGTGCCCGGATGGTTTTCACCCGGCTTGTTCACCGCGATGACCGGCGCAGCTTCAGACGCGCCATAGCCTTCGAGCAGTTCGACATTGCCGAACTTCGCTTCGAACAGGGCGCGGGTCTCGTCGCGAACCTTTTCGGCACCGCCAACGGCGAACTTCACGGTGGCGAAGTCACCCGGTTCGGCCACGCGGGCATACTGGTTCAGGAAGGTGTCGGTCGCGAACAGAAGGGTCGCGCCCACCTGCGGCAGCAGGTCGGTAATCTGTTTGGCGTGCAGCGGCGAGGGGTATTGGAAGCCCTTCAGGCCTTCCAGCAACGGCAGGATAGCACCTGCCGTCAGCCCGAAGCAGTGGAAGGTCGGCAGCGGGTTGAACATGACCCATGACGGATCAAGGGCGATGTGGGTGCCGACCTGACGCGCATTGGCGATCAGGTTCTTCTGGCTCAGCACAACGCCCTTGGGAACGCCGAAGCTGCCCGAGGTGAACAGCACCACGCCCGGATCATCGGGCTGGGTCTTTACGGCAAAACGTTTCGGAGCGAGACCCGCCGACAGGCCGTAAAGCTTGTCCTGGAAGCCGATGGTCTTGCGTACGTCGTCCAGCCAGACGACGTCTGCCACCGTACCAATAGCCTCGATCAGTTTGTCGAGCGCGGCCTGTTCGATGAAGCGTTTGGCAGTCAGGACTTTTTTGACGCCGGAGGCCTTGATGGCGGCCTTCACATTGGCTTCGCCCGCGGTGAAGTTCAGCATCACCGGAACGCGGCCATGCGCGTGCAGGCCGAAGAAGGTGACGACCGTACCCATCGACGAGGGCAGCAGGATCGCGACGCGCTCGCCCTTGTCGGTCATACCGGCAATCTTGCGGCCCAGCACGAAGGCTGCGCGGATCAAACCGGTGTAGGTCAGGGGGTTACGGTCCTGATCCTCGAGGATTTCCTTGTCGCCATATTTAGCGCGCGCGTCGATCAGGGCGTCGATAAGCGAGCTGTTATACAGCTTCGGATCCAGCGATTGCCGCAAGGCGTTCCTCCTTCGGAGAGCCTGCTCGCTCTCTCGGTCTATCAGGGCGGACCTCATTAAAGATGCGGGTCCCGTTTGGAAAGACTCTGAAATGATCCGTGAGGATTGCAACGTTTTTTCGAGCTTTCGATCCAACGTAACGCAAGGTGAGGGAGGGTTTGCCTTGCCTATTGAGCCACAAACGACGAAATAGCCCCTCATGGTCACCCTGATCGACACCCTGAAGACGTCGCCGGCACAACTGCGGCATCCGGAAAAGCAGAATCGTCCCGAGACGGTGGTTCTGAAGAAACCCGACTGGCTGCGCGTGAAAGCACCCGGTTCGGGGCAGTATAACGCGACCAAGGAAATCGTGCGGTCAAAGGGACTGGTCACGGTTTGCGAGGAAGCGGCCTGCCCGAACATCGGCGAGTGCTGGAGCCAGAAACACGCCACCCTGATGATCATGGGTGACACCTGCACGCGCGCCTGCGCCTTCTGCAACGTCAAGACGGGCCTGCCGCAACCGCTCGATCCGGAAGAACCGGGCAAGGTTGGTTTGGCTGTCCAGCAGATGGGCCTGAACCACGTGGTCATCACCTCGGTGGACCGCGATGACGTTCAAGACGGCGGTGCGGCTCACTTCGCCGAAGTGGTGCACCAGATTCGCCTTCAGGCACCGAACACGACCATTGAAATTTTGACGCCTGACTTCCTGCGCAAGGATGGCGCGGCCGAAGTGATGATCGACGCCAAGCCGGACGTCTTCAATCACAACCTCGAGACGGTCCCGCGCCTGTACCTCAAGATCCGTCCGGGTGCCCGCTACTTCCACTCCCTGCGCCTGTTGCAGATGGTCAAGGAACGCGACCCGAACCAGTTCACCAAGTCGGGTATCATGGTCGGCCTTGGCGAGACCAAGGAAGAGGTCATGCAGGTGATGGATGACATGCGTTCGGCGGGTGTCGACTTCATTACCATCGGCCAATATCTGCAGCCGACCCGCAAGCACGCCGCGATCGACCGCTTCGTCACGCCGGAAGAGTTCAAGGCGTATGAGGCGATTGCTCGTGCCAAGGGCTTCCTGATGGTGTCGTCGTCGCCGCTGACCCGCTCGTCGCACCACGCGGGTGACGACTTCGCCCGCCTGAAGGCGGCCCGCGAAGCTCAACTGCGCCGCTAAGACTATTATGGCTATCCATCGCCTCACGCGCGTATTGCCGTATGCGCCCGATCAGCTTGCAGCACTGGTTGCGGATATCGAAACCTATCCGCAATTCGTGCCGTGGATCACCTCCATGCGCGTGTGGAACACACGTGAAGAGGCTGAGGGCGTGACGGTGCGTGATGCCGAGGCGGGCGTGGGCTTTTCCTTCCTGACGGAAAAGTTCGCCACCTGGGTGCGCCATGACAGGATTGCCCCCAAGGTCGAGGTCGGCCTCCTGCGCGGGCCGTTCAAACACCTCAAGAACCGTTGGGAGTTCTTCCCTCACGAAGACGGCACCCGGCTTGAGTTCATGATCGACTTCGCGTTCAAATCGAGGATGCTCGACATGATGCTGCATGCGAACTTCGATCTGGCGGTTCGCAAGCTCATCGAATGCTTCGAGAGCGAGGCCGCGCGGAGATACGGGACGAAATGACTTTCGACTTTGACGCGACCGTAGTCGGGGCTGGTGCTGTTGGGCTGGCGTGCGGACGGGCGTTGTCGAAGCGGGGTCTGACTGTTCTGGTGCTCGAGAAGGAAGACTTCATCGGGCAGGGTGTCTCGTCACGAAATTCCGAAGTCATTCATGCGGGGCTCTATTACCCCACGGGCTCGCTTAAGGCGCAGTTCTGCGTCGAGGGGCGTCTGCTGCTGTATGATCTCCTCGAAAGCCACAAGGTCGACTACTGGAAGTGCGGCAAGCTGGTGGTCGCAACCGACGAGGCCGAAATCCCGCGCATCGAGGCCATTCTGGAACAAGGGCGCATTAATGGTGTCGAGGGTCTGGAAGAGTTGACGGGAGAGCAGGCGAGGGCGCTGGAGCCCGAGCTGAATGTCGTATCCGCCATCCTGTCTCCTGAGAGCGGTGTCTTTGACAGTCACGGCTATATGCTGGCTCTGCAGGGCGAGATCGAGGACGCAGGCGGGGCGGTTGTGACCTCCGCGCCGTTTGAGGGCGCAGCACCGCTGGCAGGTGGGGGCTTTAGCGTCCGTGTCGGCGGAGAGGGCGCGACGAGCGTGACCTCTCGGCTGCTGGTCACGGCGGCAGGGCTGTCGGCACAAGCGGTTGCGACCTCAATCGAAGGCTATCCGGCCGCCGACATCCCGCAGGGGCATTTCGGCAAAGGCGTCTATTTCCGCCTGTCGGGTCCGGCACCGTTTAATCGGCTGATCTATCCGCCACCCATTCCGGGGGCACTAGGGACGCACTACCGCAAGGATTTGGGCGGGCAGGGCGTGTTCGGCCCCGATCTGGTTTACGTCGAGGCCGAGGACTATTCCGTCGATCCGGCAAAGGCCGCCGAATTTGCCGACTATATCCGGCGTTTCTGGCCGGGCGTGCGAGCCGAGGCTCTTTCAGCGGATTATGCGGGGATACGTCCCAAGCTGCACGGGGCGGGCCAAGCCCAGCCTGATTTCCAGCTAAACGGGCAGGAGGCGCACGGCATTGAAGGGCTGATGGCCTTGTTCGGGATCGAGAGCCCTGGCCTGACCAGTTCCATGGCCATCGGCGAAGCCGTGGCCACGAAACTGGTCGGAGACACACGCGCCTAGTCGAACAGCGAGAGCGGTACGACCGCGATCGAGAATGGGCGGACCGGAGTGTCGGTTGTGCGCTTGTTCAGCTGGCTGTTGCCGATGATCAGTGCGTTCTGGCCCAAAGCGGCCGTCGCGGGCCATTCCAGTACGGGCGATGTCACCCGTTTGTGCACGCGAGCCGTTGTCAGGTCCGCAGACAGGTGCAGCGCGACAATCTCCTGATGGGGCTGGCGGACTATGTAGAGCCGCTGACCCGCTAGTATCAGGCCGTCCCCGCCATCGATGGCACCACCTTCGACCTCGATCCTGGTGATTTCGCGGGTTGCGATGTCTATCCGGTACAACTCGCCGCGCTGCATGTGGGTGACGACCAGGAAGCGGCCGTCCGCAGTCACCGCAATGCCGTTCAAATTGGCCCCTTCGCCATAAGGGATAACGCTTGAAGACAGATCGAGCCACGGCTCGAGCGCACCGCTGCGGGGATTGTCGGCCAAGGCCCGCCACAGCACGGGGCGGCGTGTGTCGGTGAAATAGGCCGCTGTGTCGCCTACGGCGACGTCGTTGATCAGGGTGTTTCCGGCCGGCGTAGAGAACCGGGCCAGCACCTCTCCCGAATCAACCTGCACCACATAGGCTGAGCCTGTGGCTCCGCCAGCGACCCATGCGCGGCCATGGTGGTCGACTTTCAGACCGAGGGCTTTGACACCTGTTAGTGCGGCATGGGCGGGATCCACCAGAGTACCGACCAGACGAGCGGTCCCGTCCTGAGGATTGACCCTGACCATGGTGCCGGTGGTGGCGGAGTTAACATAGACATGTCCGTCCACTGGCGAGATGGCGACGCCCTCGGGATAGTTTATTTCAGGCGGAAGCGGGATTTTACGGGCGGTTTCTTGCGCGAGCGCCGGGTGTGCTATGCACAGGGTCGCCACAGCTGTCGCAGCCAGTTTCCAACGGGACACCATCGCTTTCCTCCATAATATTTATAGCTTGTAAATATACGGTACCAGCGTTCTGTCGGCTGTCCAGCCACATGCTGCTGTATTGCGAAAACGATGACTTGAAATTGTCCGAAGCATCATGCATAAGCGCGGCCTCGTGTGGCGGTCCGGTTTTCGTGGCCGCCGCTATTGTTTTTCGCGCCTTCCGGCGCACCGACTTAGAGATTGAGACGGACATGGCCGTTCCGAAGCGCAAAGTATCCCCGTCCCGTCGTAACATGCGCCGTGCGCATGACGCTCTGGGCACCAACTCGTACACCGAGGACAAAGACACCGGCGAGCTGCGTCGTTCGCACCACATCGACCTGAAGACCGGCATGTACCGCGGTCGTCAAGTCCTGACCCAAGCTGAAGACTAAGATCTTCTCTTAGGGTTATCCGGTCTTCGGGCCGGATTATAGACCTTCGGAACGGCACGCGATCGCATCGCGTGCCGTTTTCGTGCGTTATGGACCCAAGGTACGGAGTGGGACATGACCGAACATACCAAGCGGCTATTGATCGTTGCCCTTGGATTTCTTGCGTTAGGGCAGGTTCCTGCCTTGGCGCAGGAGGTGGCCAGGCCCGATGGGTATGGACCGCTCCGCATAGGTATGACGCAGGAGCAGGTTGATGCCGCGTTAGGGGCGGCACCACCGCACGAGTACCCTGACGAGATCGAGCGGTGTCTTTACTATCGACCTGCCAATGCACCGGAATCGCTGCTGGTGATGGTCGAGGACGGGATGCTCACTCGTATTACCATTATGGGTGAGCCAGACGTCACGACTGTCGATGGCATCAAGTTCGGCGATGAAATCGAGCAGCTAAAAGCCCGCTTCAGCGGTAAGGCCTATTGGAAGCCCCATGCCTATGCGCCTCCGCCTGCGGGTTATCTGACATTCTGGATGGACGGCGTTAAGCGCGGTGACGAGTTCTACGATGCCCAGGGCGCTCTAGGCACGGTGGTGGAGGCCGACGACGAGGGCAGGGTTGCCTATATCCATGTTGGCACCCCCAGCATCCAGTATATCGAAGGCTGCTCCTGACCGCTGAATCGTGAAATCCTCGGTCATGGTTGGCGATTCGTGGTCGCATGGTCTAAACGGGCGCCAATCGTTTCTCTTCTGCGCCTCTGGGATGCCTTATGACCGATATTGCTGACATCGTTGCCCGCCAGATTCTCGACAGCCGTGGCAATCCGACGGTCGAAGTAGATGTAATCCTGGAAGACGGCTCGTTCGGCCGCGCCGCTGTGCCGTCGGGTGCCTCGACCGGCGCTCACGAAGCTGTCGAACTGCGTGACGGTGACAAGGACGTCTATCTGGGCAAGGGCGTCCAGAAGGCTGTCGACGCCGTCAACGGCGAAATCTTTGACGCTCTGTCGGGCTTTGACGCCGAAGACCAGCGCCGCATCGACGAAGCTCTGATCGAGCTGGACGGCACTGAGAACAAGGCTCGCCTCGGCGCGAACGCCATCCTCGGCGTTTCGTTGGCTGTGGCCAAGGCTTCGGCGATCTCGACCAACCTGCCGCTGCACCGCTACATCGGTGGCGTTTCGGCCCGCATCCTGCCGACCCCGATGATGAACATCATCAACGGCGGTGCGCACGCCGATAACCCGATCGACATTCAAGAGTTCATGATCATGCCGACCGGCGCTGCGTCCTTCTCGGACGGCCTGCGCATGGGCGCTGAAATCTTCCACGCTCTGAAGAAGCAACTGAAAGACGCCGGTCACAACACCAACGTTGGCGACGAAGGCGGCTTTGCTCCGAACCTCGGTTCGGCTGAAGAAGCCCTGAGCTTCATCACCAAGGCCGGTCAGGCTGCTGGCTATCTGGCTGGCGAAGACTTCCATCTGGCCCTCGACGTCGCTTCGACGGAATTCTTCAAGGCTGGCAAGTACGACCTCGCTGGCGAAGGCAAGAAGTTCGACGCCGACGGTATGGTTTCCTACCTCGCCGATCTGGTCGAGCGTTTCCCGATCGTCTCGATCGAAGACGGTTGCGCTGAAGACGACTTTGAAGGCTGGAAGCTGCTGACCGAGCGTCTGGGCGACCGCGTTCAACTGGTTGGCGACGATCTGTTCGTGACCAATCCGGCCCGTCTGGCTGCTGGCATTGGCGAAGGTCTGGCCAACTCGATCCTGATCAAGGTCAATCAAATCGGCACCCTGTCGGAAACGCTGGACGCCGTGGATATGGCGCACCGCGCCGGCTACACCGCCGTCATGTCGCACCGCTCGGGCGAGACCGAAGACTCGACCATCGCGGATCTGGCGGTTGCCACCAACTGCGGTCAGATCAAGACCGGCTCGCTGGCCCGTTCGGACCGGGTCGCCAAATACAATCAACTGCTTCGTCTCGAAGAAATGCTGGGCGACAACGCGGTTTACTACGGCGATGGTATGCTGCTGCGTTAAGCTTTGCCAATCCTAGCTTTGCAGAGAGGAAATCCTCTTCGAATTGCAAAGAATTTCAAAAACTCCGTCGCCGGTTCGCTGGCGGCGGAGTTTTTAATTGTTGGCTAACCATTTTCAGGCACGGGTTGGATTCGTGCCCACGCTCAGAAGGAGCGGCGTTAGTGATTGAGCAGATGAAGCCGTATCTACCGTCAGTTCTGATCTTGTTTGCTGTGCTGTACTTTGGTGTGCACGGTCTGACGGGCGAGCGCGGTCTGCTGAGCAGCAAGGCGCGCGCGGAACTGCTGGAAAAGCGACAAGCCGAACTGGCTCATCTGGAAGACGAAAAACAGGACCTCGAAGTTCGCGTTCGCTATCTGCGCACCGGCAGTTTGTCGCGTGATCTGTTGGAAGAGCGCGCACGCGCCGTGATCGGATTTGCCGATCCTCGCGACTATGTGGTGCGTTTGGACGCCGCTACTGCGCACAACCGTAGCGAGACTCGCGCAGGCTAAACTCGTGTTACAACACGAAACTGCGCTTTGCTAACCCGGAACCAAGGCTGCTAAAGCCCTTTTCATCGTAATGAAAAGAGTCCCCGTAACAGGGGCGTAACCGGGAGATGCCGGATGGCGAAAGCCACGGTTCAGAAGTCTTCGCCCGACGCGGGCGGTAACAAGATTCCGAACACGCCACAGGCTTCGAAAGAAGATCTGCTGCGTTACTATCGCGAGATGGTCCTGATCCGCCGCTTTGAAGAGCGTGCCGGTCAACTGTACGGCATGGGACTGATCGGTGGCTTCTGCCACCTGTATATCGGTCAGGAGGCCGTTGCGGTTGGCGTGCAGGAAAGCGTCAAGCAAGGCCACGACAAGATCATCACGGGCTACCGCGATCACGGCCACATGCTGGCTGCGGGCATGGACCCGAACGCTGTCATGGCCGAACTAACCGGCCGCGCTGGTGGTTCTTCCAAGGGCAAGGGCGGTTCGATGCACATGTTCGACGTGCCGACCGGCTTCTATGGCGGTCACGGCATCGTGGGCGCGCAGGTGGCTCTGGGCACCGGACTGGCCTTCGCTGGCAAGTACCGTGGCGATGACTCGGTCAGCTTCATCTACTTCGGTGATGGCGCTTCGAACCAGGGTCAGGTCTACGAGAGCTTCAACATGGCCCAGCTGTGGAAGCTGCCGGCCATCTACATCATCGAAAACAACCAGTACGCCATGGGCACGAGCATCGAGCGTTCGTCGTCCACGACCGAACTGTACATGCGAGGCGCATCGTTCGGCATTCCGGGCGAGCAGGTCGACGGCATGGACGTTCTGGCCGTGCGTGACGCCACCGCCCGTGCGGTCGAGCGCGCCCGCAACGGCGAGGGTCCGTACATCCTTGAGGTGAAGACCTATCGCTACCGCGGTCACTCAATGTCCGATCCGGCGAAGTACCGCACCAAGGAAGAGGTGGACGAGGTCAAGAAGACCCGCGACCCGATCGACCATATCAAGGTGTTGCTGGCCGAAGCCAAGGTCACCGAAGAAGAATTGAAGGCTGTCGACAACGAGGTGAAAGCCATCGTCGCCGAAGCCGTCCAATTTGCACAAGAGAGCCCGGAGCCGGACGCTTCGGAACTCTACACCGACGTTTACGTGGAGGCCTGAGTTTGGGACCGGAATCGGGTTTGACTTGGGAAGGCATAGAGAGCGGTCTTGACCGCTTGTCCTACCCTGAAATGTCTCACTCGGTTCAGGCAGGAAGTCTGTATTTGGGCGTGAGCGGTAGCAATCGCCAAGAGAAAACGACTGAATGGTACGCAGTCATTTTTTCGAACGTACAGGCTTTCTGGGCCATCGAAGACGCTCATTACGCGGCGTTGGGTGGTGAAGTGAAAACGGGATGTGCGTTGAACAAGACCAAGTCTTCAACGGCCCTAGATCGCTTCGGCGCTATCCAAACTGCGGAGCCTCTTCAGCACTATGCACTTTTGGGAGGCTTTATGCAGTACGAGGTACTCAGCCCTTATGAGCCGACTATTGTTCGATATGACAACGAAGCTGCAGCCGTGAACGCAGCTCAAGAGGTTCTTAAATGACCGACATTCTGATGCCGGCGCTGTCGCCCACCATGGAAGAGGGCACGCTGACCAAATGGCACATCAAGGCGGGTGACGTTGTCTCCGCTGGCCAGGTCATTGCCGAGATTGAAACCGACAAGGCCACGATGGAAGTCGAGGCCGTGGACGAGGGCGAAGTGCTCGAAATCCTCGTTGCCGAAGGTTCCGAAGGCGTGAAGGTGAATACGCCTATCGCCCGTCTGGCTGGCGAGGACGCCGCTCCGGCTCCGAAGGCTGCACCAATGACGCAGACCGAGGCGGAAGCTCCGGTTGCGGCCAAGGCTGTTGCAGCTCCGGCTGCCAAGCCTGCAACCGAGTTGCGCGATCCGGAAATCCCGGCTGACGCAAAGCTGGTGAAGACCACCATCCGCGACGCTCTGCGCGACGCGATGGCTGAGGAAATGCGCCGCGATGACCGCGTCTTCCTGATGGGCGAGGAAGTCGCCCAGTATCAGGGTGCCTATAAGGTCAGCCGCGACCTGTTGCAGGAGTTTGGCCCGCAGCGCGTGGTCGACACCCCGATTACCGAGCACGGCTTTGCCGGTCTGGGCGTCGGTGCAGCCATGGCCGGCCTGAAGCCGATCGTCGAGTTTATGACGTGGAACTTTGGCATGCAGGCCATCGACCACATCATCAACTCGGCAGCCAAGACGCTGTACATGTCGGGCGGCCAGATCCGTTGCCCCATCGTGTTCCGTGGTCCGAACGGTGCGGCCAGCCGTGTGGCTGCCCAGCACAGCCAAGACTACTCGGCATGGTACGCCCAGATTCCGGGCCTGAAGGTCATCGCGCCGTATGACGCGGCTGATGCCAAGGGTCTGATGAAGGCGGCCATCCGCGATCCGAACCCGGTCGTCTTCCTCGAACACGAGATGATGTACGGCCTCGAGTTCGACGTGCCGGACGTCGAGGATTACGTCGTGCCGATCGGCAAGGCTAAGGTCCGTCGTGAAGGCACCGACGTTACCATCACGGCGCATAGCCGCATGGTCGGCTTTGCTCTGCAAGCGGCTGAAAAGCTGGCTGAAGAGGGCATCTCGGCCGAGGTTGTCGACCTGCGTACCCTGCGTCCGCTGGATCACGAAACCATCGTTGAGAGCGTCAAGAAGACCAACCGTCTGGTCTCGGCCGAAGAGGGCTGGGGTTCGATGGGTGTGGGTGCCGAAGTGGTCGCCCGCGTGATCGAGCACGCCTTCGACTATCTGGATGCTCCGCCGCTGCGTGTGCACCAGGAAGACGTGCCGCTGCCGTACGCCGCAAACCTTGAAGCCCTGTCGCTGCCGGGCGTCGACAAGATTGTAGCCGCTGTGAAGCAGGTGATGGCATGAGCGCCGAATTCGAACTGACCGTTCCCGACAGCGTCGCCGCCGACGAGAACGCCATCGAACTGCTGCGTATGTGGTGGTCGAAGGAAGAGCCGGTCATGTCGGTGAAGCCTGCTTTCCACGACCCGATCAAGTTCGGCGAGCTGCTGGCCTATGCCGCGCGCCACATGGCCCATGGCTACGCTGTGCGTCACGGCCACAATGAGACGGCGGCCTATCACCGCATTCTCGAAGGCCTGAGCAACGTCATCAAGGCCGATAACGTCCGCACGGTGGCAGAGCCTGTATCGCCGGAAGGGGGTAACGCCTGATGACCGATATCCTGATGCCCGCCCTGTCTCCGACGATGGAGGAGGGCGTTCTGGCCAAGTGGCACATCAAGGTTGGTGACGTTGTCTCCGCCGGTGATGTCATTGCAGAGATCGAAACCGACAAGGCCACGATGGAAGTCGAGGCCGTGGACGAGGGCGAAGTGCTCGAAATCCTCGTTGCCGAAGGTTCCGAAGGCGTGAAGGTGAATACGCCTATCGCCCGTCTGGCTGGCGACGATGCCGCTCCGGCTCCGAAGAAGGCCGAGGCTGCTCCGGCTGCCGAAGCCCCCAAGGAAGCGCCTAAGGCCGAAGCTCCTAAGGCAGAAACCAAAGCTGCTCCGGCTCCGGTCGCCCCATCGGGCGAGCGCATCTTCGCTTCGCCGCTGGCACGCCGTCTGGCCGCCATGGCTGGCCTCGACCTGAAAGCCATCAAGGGCACCGGCCCGCATGGCCGTATCGTCAAGCGCGACGTTGAGGCCGCTCAAGCTTCGGGCGGTGCAACCGCTTCGGCTCCGGCCGCTGCCGCCGCTGCACCGGCTGCCGCAAAGGCTACGCCTTCGCTGGCCCAACTGGGCATCCCGGACGGCACCTACGACCTCGTCCCGCTGGACGGCATGCGCAAGGCGATTGCCCGCCGTCTGGTCGACAGCGTCAACAACGTCCCGCACTTCCCGCTGTTCATCGACGTCGAACTGGACGCCCTGATGGAAGCCCGCGCCCAGCTCAACAAGATGCTGGAGCCGCGCGGTATCAAGGTTTCGGTCAACGACTTCGTCATCAAGGCCGCTGCGATGGCCCTGAAGGCCGTGCCGGAAGCCAACGCTTCCTACACGCCGGAAGGCATCGCCATGCACCACAACGCCGACGTGTCGATGGCTGTGGCGATCGACGGCGGCTTGATCACCCCGATCATCAGCAAGGCCGAGACCAAGGGGCTGGCCCAGATCGCGACCGAGTCCAAGGATCTGGCCAAGCGCGCCCGTGAGCGCAAGTTGAAGCCGGAAGAGTTCCAAGGCGGCACCTTCTCGGTGTCCAACCTCGGCATGTTCGGCATCAAGCAGTTCACCTCGATCATCAATGAGCCGCAGGGCTGCATTATGAGCGTGGGTGCAGGCGAGCAGCGTCCGGTCGTCAAGGACGGCCAACTGGCTGTGGCCACCGTCATGACCGTCACCCTGACGTGCGATCACCGCGTGGTTGATGGTGCGGTCGGTGCCCGCTTCCTGCAGGCCTTCAAGCCGCTGCTTGAAAACCCGCTGTCGATGCTGGCCTAAGGACCAAGCGCATGAGTGATTTTGATCTCGTAGTGATCGGTTCGGGCCCCGGCGGTTACGTCGCGGCCATCCGCGCAAGCCAACTGGGCCTGAAGGTCGCTATCGTCGAGCGTGAAAACCTCGGCGGTATCTGCCTGAACTGGGGCTGTATCCCGACCAAGGCCCTGCTGAAGTCGGGCGAGAAGTTCGAGAGCCTGTCGCACCTGAAGGAATACGGCCTGTCCGCCTCGGGCGCGTCGTTCGACTTCGACGCCATCATCCAGCGTTCGCGCGGCGTGGCCAAGCAGCTCAATCAGGGCGTTGGCTTCCTGATGAAGAAGAACAAGATCGAGGTCATCGAAGGCACCGCTAAGCTCGAAAAGGGCAGTGCGGCTCCCAAGGTGGTCGTGACCCTGAACAAGGGCGGCGAGAAGGTTCTGAACGCCAAGAACGTGATGCTGGCCGTAGGCGCTCGCGCCCGCGCGCTGCCGCAGATCGGTCTGGAAGCAGACGGCGACAAGATCTGGGCCTACCGCGACGCGCTGGCGCCTAAGAAGCTGCCGAAGACCTTCGTGGTCATCGGCTCGGGTGCTATCGGCATCGAGTTCGCCAGCTTCTATCGCGCTCTGGGCGCTGAAGTGACCGTGGTGGAAGCCATTGATCGCATCATGCCGGTCGAGGACGAAGAAGTGTCCAAGGCCGCCCAAAAGGGCTTCGAGAAGCGCGGCATCAAGTTCAAGACCCGTGCCAAGGTCACGAAGGTCACCAAGACCGCCAAGGGCGTGTCGGTGGCTATCGAGGTCGGCGGCAAGGCCGAGACGCTGGAGGCCGAGGTCTGCATCTCGGCGGTCGGCATCACGGCCAACACCGACGGCATTGGCCTTGAGGCGCTGGGCGTCGAGCTGGACCGCGGTCACATCAAGACCGACAGCCACTGCCAGACCAATGTGAAGGGCCTCTATGCCATCGGCGACTGCGCCGGTGCGCCGTGGCTGGCCCACAAGGCCTCGCACGAGGGCATCCACGCGGCAGAACACATCGCGGGCTTCGCAACCCCGAACGTGAACTCGCCCATCGCTGGCTGCACCTATGCCCAGCCTCAGGTCGCGTCGGTCGGCGTGACGGAGCAGGGCGCGCGCGAAGCCAAGCGCGAGGTCAAAATCGGCCGCTTCCCGTTCCGCGTGAACGGCAAGGCCATCGCCTCGGGTGAAACCGAAGGCTTCGTAAAGGTCATCTTCGACGCCAAGACGGGTGCCCTGATCGGTGCCCACATGATCGGCCACGAAGTCACCGAGATGATCCAGGGCTACGTCACCGCCATCACCATGGAAGCGACGGAAGAGGACATCCACGGCATCGTCTATCCGCACCCGACCATGTCGGAAGCCATGCACGAAGCCGCCCTCGACGCCTACGGCCGCGTGATCCACATCTGATCTGCGCGACATCGCTAGAACAGCAAAAGGCCCCAAGGAACTTGGGGCCTTTTCTTATGCCTACCACCCACGCCGTCATCCTCCGACAAGCCGCAACGCGGCGCAGATCGGGGGATCCAGAAAACGCTTGAAGGCTACACCGCCGCCCAAAACTGGATCCTCCGGTCAAGCCGGAGGATGACGGCGGATAGGGAAGGGCCTCAGCGCTTCTTGCCCAGTTCGGCGGCAATGTCCTTGGTCATGCGCCCGACCTTGCGGTGCGCCGTGACGATCTGGTCGCGCGTCACGCCCCACTTCTTCATCCAGTACTCAACCGACTGACGCTCGGTCAGATCGATGCGGTCCTTATCGATGAACCCGCGCTTATCTTTTAGGCCCGCCATTGGTGACTCCATGATTGAGTGCAGAGTTGGAGTAAACACAATGAGTTGTCGTGTCGATGATCGTGCTGGTTTTTGATGTCTTACCGCCAAATAACATTGTTGTTAATTTATCACTCAAGGAAAAGTCGTGATGGAACCGGCGCGCAGGGTATTGTGATGCCGATAGCCACATGAATAATATTGCACTCTGGGGGGCATTATTGCCGCATAGGGAATGTTAGGGGAGTGCTAAGGCCATGCCGCGTTTGTGTATCAACTATGATCTAAACAAAACTGGAAAAGACTATAATGGTCTTATTAATGAACTTAATAAACTTGGTGCTTCTAGAGCGATGAGGTCAACTTGGCTTCTGGATACAACGCTTACAGAAGATCAAGTTTATAATCGTTTGTCTCCGTATCTCGACGGCGATGACTTCTATATGTCAATTGTGATAACTCAAAAGCCATATTGGACTCGGTTATTTTCAACTGGTGCCGAATGGATAAAGGCACGCTGGCGCGCATAAGGAGCCACTTGCGTCTGACAGGTTAGGACTATTAGATTCCCTAAAACCTGCCTAAAAGGAGCAAAGCTCCTTTTGCAGTGCGGAATTCTATATGCGTGTCGCGTCTGATGTCCTGGGCCTGATTGGCAATACCCCCTTGGTGCGGCTTAAGGCTGCGTCGGACGCGACGGGGTGTGACATCTATGGCAAGGCCGAGTTTCTGAATGCGGGGCAGTCGATCAAGGATCGGGCTGCCCTCAGCATTATCCTGAAAGCGCGGGCCAGCGGGGCGTTGAAGCCCGGCGGGACGATTGTGGAAGGCACGGCGGGCAATACCGGCATTGGCTTGGCCATGGTCGGGGCGGCGCTGGGCCATCCGGTCGTGATCGTGATGCCGCGCACCCAGACCGAGGAAAAGAAGCGGGCGGTGCGTTTGCATGGTGCCAAGCTGATCGAGGTCGATCCGGCTCCGTTCAGCAGCCCCAACCACTTCGTCCATTTCTCGCGCCGACTGGCAGAAGAACTGAACGAAACCGAACCGCACGGTGCATTCTATGCGGACCAGTTCGACAACCTGTCGAACCGTCTGGCGCACTATGAAGGCACCGGCCCCGAAATCTGGGAACAGACGGGCGGCAAGGTGGACGGCTTTATCTGTGCCGTCGGTTCGGGCGGCACGCTGGTTGGCACTACGACCTATCTGAAAGAGAAGAACCCTGACCTGAAGATCGGCCTGTCCGACGTGCCGGGTGCGGCGCTGTATTCCTATTTCAAGGAAGGCGTGCTGAAGGGCGAGGGCAGCTCTATCACCGAGGGCATCGGCGTGAACCGCATTACCGGCAACCTGACGGGGCTGGATGCGGTGGACTATGCCTATCGCATCGAGGACGCGGAGTTCCTGCCCATCCTGTTCGATCTGGTGGCGCATGAGGGTCTGTGCCTTGGCGCGTCCAGCGGCGTGAACATCGCCGGTGCGATCCGCATGGCCAAGGAAATGGGCCCCGGCCACACCATCGTGACCGTGCTGTGCGACCCCGGCCAGCGCTATGCCAGCAAGCTGTATGATCCGGCCTTTTTGGCGGGGCGCGGCCTGCCTGTCGCCGACTGGATGAAGTGAGGCGTACATGAGCCGTAAAGACACCCCGCTGGACAGCCGTATCCCGCCGCTGAACTCGCTCAAGGCGTTCGAGGCTGCGGCCCGTCGCCTGAACATCACCCGCGCCGCCGAGGAACTGTCGGTGACGCCGGGGGCAATCAGCCAGCAAATCCGCATTCTGGAACAGCACGCAGGCGCGCCGTTGTTTTACCGCGAGGGGCGCCAGATCGCCCTGACCGAACTGGGCACCGAGCTTTATCCGCTGCTGCGTGACGGGTTCGACTATCTGAAACGGGCAGGGGACCTGCTGTATCGGCCAGACCGCCGCTTTGCGCTGTCGGTGTCGGTGCCGCCTTCGTTTGCGTCCAAATGGCTGACCCAGCGCATTGCACGCTTTGCCGCCGCCAACCCCGAGGTCGAGTTGTGGCTGTCGGCGGATATGCGACTGGCCGATGTGGCGGGCGGGCGCGTGGATGTGGCGGTGCGCTATGGGCGCGGGCCGTATGCGGGCGTGCGCTCGGAACGCCTGATCGGGGCGGATGTGATCCCTGTGTGCGCGCCGCAGTTGCTGGTGGGCGAAAAGGCGCTGAAGAAGCCTTCGGACCTCAAGAACCACGTGCTGATCCACCTGCGCCCCGGTGAGATGGAAGAAAGCCGCCCCGACTGGGCGATGTGGATGAAGACGCACAAGGTCAAGGACGTGGACCCGTCACTGGGCACCCGCGTGGACCAGACTGCTATGGCCATCGACGCCGCCATCCACGGTCAGGGCGTTGCTCTGGCACCGTATGCGTTTGTGGCAGACGATCTGGCCTCTGGCCGCCTCGTCGCTCCCTTCGCCGAGGGCGCTCTGACGACCGACATGGCCTACCACGTCCTCACCCGCCGCAGCAGCGTGTCCGAACCTGCACGCCTGTTCGTGAAGTGGCTGCGAGAAGAGGCGCAGGCGGCAGAGCAGATCGTGGATGATTTGTAATGGAAGGCGGAGCTGGACAGTACTTTTTCAGATTTTTTACTAGTCTACCTATATTCTATGCTTTGCAGGTATTTTTATTGTATGGTTTGAGATGGAGACTTTCTGAAATAAATATAATTAAGTACAACAATAATGAAGATTTAAATTATATATGGAATTGTTCATTCAAGGATACTGTTAAAAATTATATCAATTTTATTGTTGCTAGATCGCTGATGATGGCAATTTTCTGCGCCTTCTTTGGTTATGGTGGTCTTGATGCCCATTGGGTGTTTGAGGCTTCCTTCCTGTCGTTGATGTTTATCTGGATGGCGACGGAAGTGTTTTGGGCAACATCTACTGCAAACAAAACAGCCAAAGCTGTTTGGCAAACTATGTCTGAGTAAAAAACGCACGGCTATAATTGCACATAGCGCAGCGATACCTCACCTGCTGACGCAAGCGACGAGTTCAACTCTCTTCACCCGTTGACTGGGGAGGGGACCACGAAGTGGTGGTGGGGGGAGTTACGCGAGCAGATTAAGCCAGAAGCGTCCTCGTCGCCGCCTCAACATCATCCTGACGCATCAGGCTTTCGCAGACGAGGATGGATTTGGAGTTGGCGGCGGCAACGCGGGCGACGTCTTGCGGAGGGAAGATATCGCTTTCGGCGACAAGAAATCGTGCCGTAGGCATACACTTATGCGGGGCAATCCACTCGTAGTCTGGTGCCGCGTGCCAGATTGAGCGATTTGATAGCGTAGCCACCGTTATCGTCAGAACTCAGCACGATCATCATGTCGACGTCATCACGAGGGTAGCCATGATAGACGAAGGATGCAGGGATCGTTTTCCGCTGTTCAGTGCCGTGCAGCACGCGTTTTATACGCACCTTAACATCATAGCCGCTGTACCAGTCAGGGAGCGCGACCTCTTCGACTGAGTTTTCGAGTTGAACGCTTGCTCTCCCTTCAAGAGCAACATCATTCGAGGGAAAAACCCGTCCAACGATAGCAAGGTCAGAACAGCTGGCCGTCATGTCGCGCGCGGGGTCATAGCCAGTCGCGCAGGACGAGAGCGTCAGTGCCGCTGCGAGATAGAAACACCTTCTCATACCCCAGTGTTGCGATGGCTAAGCGCCATCGTCAACGCTGATGCAGGATCAGCCGAGTAGATTTCTCGTCGCCGCTTCCACGTCGTCCTGACGCATCAAACTTTCGCCGACGAGGATGGCTTTGGAGTTAGCGGTGGCGACGCGGGCGACGTCTTCGGGTGTGAAGATGCCGCTTTCGGCCACGAGCAGGGCGCGGGGCGGAGCGAGCAGGGCCAGCATTTCGGTGTTGGCCAGATCGACCTCGAAGGTGCGTAGCGAGCGGTTGTTGACGCCCACCAGTGCATTGTCGCCGTCGCCCACCAATTTGCTGGCGCGGGCCATCTCTTGCTCGTCGTGGGTTTCGATCAGGGCGTCCATGCCAAAGCGGTCGGCCTCGGCTAGCAGGTCGGCGGCGACGGCGTCGTCGATCATGTCCATGATGATCAGGATGCAGTCTGCGCCCAGCGCGCGGCTCTCTGCGACCTGCCACGGGTCAACGAGGAAGTCTTTGCGCAGGCAGGGCAGGGACACCGCCTCGCGCGCGGCGACCAGATAGCTGTCATCGCCCTGGAAGCTGGGGCCGTCGGTCAGGACGGACAGGCAGGTGGCACCGCCGCGCTCATAAGCCTTGGCCAGTTCGGGCGGGTTGAAATCAGGACGGATCAGGCCCTTGGACGGGCTGGCCTTTTTGATCTCGGCGATCAGGGCGGGGCGGCCCGTTTGCGCAGCCTCCGCGGCCAGCGCATTGCGGAAGCCGCGCGGGGCGCTGGCGGCCTTGGCGTTTGCTTCGAGTGCATCGAGGCTGATGGCGGCTTTGCGGGTGGCGACTTCCTCGCGCTTGTAGTCCGCGATGCGGTTCAGAATGTCGCTCATGCTTCGATCTCGATAGGCGTGTTGGAGGCGCGAACGAGGGCGTCCAGCGCGGCCTGTGCGCGGCCGTCGTCGATAACGGCGGCGGCCAGTTCGGCACCGGCCTTCAGGTCCGGCACCACGTCCGACACCACAAGGGCGGCGGCGGCGTTCAGCAGTACGATGTCGCGGTACGCCCCCTTGGCACCGCCCAGCAGGGCGCGAAGGGCGGCGGCGTTTTCCTCGGCGTCACCGCCGCGAATGTCGGCCAAAGTGGCGTGGGCAAGGCCAGCGTCTTCAGGCGTGACGGTGAAGCGGGTGACTTGGCCGTCTTTCCATTCGGCCACCTCGGTCGGGCCGGTCGTGGTCAGTTCGTCCAGACCCTGACCGTTGACGGTCCAAGCGCGCTTTGCACCCAGACGGCCCAGCACCTCGACCAGCGGTTCCAGCAGGTTCGGATCATAGACGCCCATGACCTGACGGTTGGCACCCGCCGGATTGCACAGCGGGCCGAGCAGGTTGAAGGCCGTGCGGAAGCCGAGCTCTGCACGCACAGGGCCGACATGGCGCATGGCGCGGTGATAGGTCGGCGCAAACAGGAATGCGATGCCTGCGTCGTTCAGTGCCACAGCCTGTTGGTCAGGCGTGGCATCAAGGTTCACGCCCAGCGCGGCTAAAACGTCCGACGAGCCGGACTTGCTGCTCATGGCGCGGTTGCCGTGCTTGGCGACCTTCAGGCCAGCGCCAGCCAGCACGAAGCTGGCAGCGGTGGAGATGTTGTAGGTATGCGCGCCGTCGCCGCCGGTGCCGCAGGTATCGACCACATCCTTATACGGGTGGTCGAGCTTGAGTGCGGCGGCACGCATGGCGCGGGCGAAGGCGGTGATTTCCTCGACCGTCTCGCCACGCAGGCGAAGGGCGGTAACGGCGGCGGCGACCTGTGCGGGCGTCGGTTCGCCCCGCAGGCAGGCGGCGAAGAAGTCTTGGGCCTCATCGCTGGACAGCACCTGTCCGGCGACCAGCTTGGCCAGAAGCGGTTTGAAACTGTCCATGGCCTCAGACCATCGCCGTGCGTTTGATGTTCGCAAAGTCGAGGAAGTTGGCGATCAGGTCGTGGCCGTTTTCCGTCGCAATGGATTCCGGGTGGAACTGAACACCGTGGATCGGTCTTGTCTTGTGCGACAGGCCCATGATCTCGCCGTCCTCGGTCCATGCGGTGACTTCGAGGCAGTCGGGCAGGGTTTCGCGCTTGACCGCCAGCGAGTGATAGCGCGTGGCCGTAAACGGCTGGGGCAGGCCCTTGAACACGCCGCCGCCCTCGTGGTGGATCAGCGAGGTCTTGCCGTGCATCAGCGCCTTGGCACGCACGACCTGACCGCCAAAGGCCTGACCGATTGACTGGTGGCCGAGGCAGACGCCGAAGATCGGCATGTCTTCCGGCGCTTGGGCCAGAATGGGTAGGCAGATGCCTGCCTGATCCGGATCACATGGACCCGGCGAAAGCAGGATGGCTTCGGGTTTCAGCGCCAGCGCTTCTTCCACCGTCAGGTCATCGTTGCGGATGACGTGCGTCTGGGCACCCAACTGCGCCAGATAGTGGACGAGGTTGTAGGTGAAGCTGTCGTAGTTATCGACGACGAGGATCATGGGAAGGCTTTTCGATACGGGAGGTCGGCGCACGCTGTTCTGTTCAGCTTAGCCGTGGAATGGGTGGAAGCAAGCGGTCGTTAAACATTCCGCGCGATGATCGAGCATCGCCATCGGAAGAAGTCCGCTGTGAAAATCATTGAAGCCATCCACGACGCGCGTCGTTTGCTCGAAGAATCGAGCATGGACACGCCCTCCAAACCACCCATGCTGGTCGCTGCAGCCTTTGCAGCCGCTATGGGATTATTGCTGATCGGAACGGTGAATGCCGGTCCAGATCGCAGGGACCAAACCGACATCACCAGAACTCCTTAAGCGGCGACGTCGTTAGATCCCGCCGCGCCCTTGGTCGTGACCGAGGGTTGCGCGTGGGTTGTTGCGTTGAATCGCCATGCCTCTTCGGCGGCCTTCATCGGGGCGCGGGCTTTCGCCTGCGTCTCGGCGTATTCGGCTGCCGGATCGCTGTCGGCGACAACACCGGCACCGGCCTGTACGAAGATGCGGTTGTCGGTGAACATGGCGGTACGAAGGACGATACAGATGTCCGCCTCGCCATTGGCCGAGATGTAGCCGACGCCGCCGCCGTAGCCTACGCCGCGCTTTTCGGTTTCCAGCTCGTCGATGATCTCCATCGCACGCACCTTGGGCGCGCCCGACAGGGTACCGGCGGGAAGGGCGGCCAGCAGGGTGTCCACCGCATCCAGCTTGGGATCAGCCTGACCGTTCACGTTGGAAACGATGTGCATGACCTGCGAATAGCGCTCGACGACGAAGCTCTCCGTCACCTCGACCGTGCCGGGAGCCGAGACACGGCCCACATCGTTGCGGCCAAGATCCAGCAGCATCAGATGCTCGGCCAGTTCCTTGGGATCGGCCAGCAGTTCGGCCTCCAGCTGCTTGTCCAGTTCCGGCGTGGCACCGCGCGGACGGGTACCGGCCAGCGGACGAATGGTCACGCGACCATCCTTAAGTCGCACGAGAATTTCAGGGCTGGAGCCGGCAAGCTGGAAGCCCGCATAGTCCAGATAGAACAGATACGGCGACGGGTTGCCGCGACGCAGGGCACGGTAAAACGCGAACGGGTCTTGATTCCACGGGGCCGAGAAGCGGTGCGCGAGGACGACCTGAAAGATGTCGCCAGCGGTGATGTAGTCCTTGGCCTTGGCGACCATGGCGGCATAGCCATCACCGTCAACCGGAGACTTGAACTCGGGCGCGGGGATGAACTCCGGCTCGCGCTGGATCGGCATGGGGCTGCGCAGTCGATCCTCGAACTCTTCGATGCGGGCGACGGCAGCGGCATAGGCAGCTTCGGGATCGGTGGCCGTGTCGGCATAGGCCGCAGCGACCAGCACGATCTCGTGCTTCACCGAGTCGAAAATGGCGATCAGACCGGGGCGGGCCAGAACGGCATCCGGAAGGTTCAGCGGATCGGGGTTGGCCGGACCCAGCGGCTCCAGCAGGCGCACCATGTCATAGCCGAACACACCGAACAGACCCGCAGCCATCGGCGGCAGGTCGTCGGGCAGATCAAACTTGCTGGCCGCGATCAGCGCCCGCAGCGAATGCAGCGCGGGCAGATCTTCGGGCGTGAATGTATCGGAGAGGATGGCATCACCACGGGCGATTTCTGCCTTACCATCGCGGCAGCGCCAGACCGTGTCCGGCGAGAGGGTGACGATCGAATAGCGACCGTTCACCGCGCCACCTTCTACAGATTCCAGAAGGCTGGCGTAGGGACGACCGTGGGCGACCTTGAGATAGGCCGAGACGGGCGTCTCCAGATCATTGATCAGGCGACGGACCAGCAGCTGGGTCTTCCCGGCTGCCAGTCCCTCTACGAACGCGGTACGCTCTACCTGTGTCATTACTGGGCGGGGGCAGGTGCCGCACCTGCTGCCGGAGCAGCAGGCGTCGCAGGTGCATCAATACCCAGGGCTCGATAGGCTTCGCCCAAATCGCTCTTGGCCTTGATCTTGGCAGCGGCCGCGCGAAGGGCGGTCTCGACCGCTTCATTGGCCCAGGCCTCGCTCATCTGCTGGCTGATCGGAGCGACCAGACGGGCAGCGTTGGCGGCGTTGGCCGGATGGATGGCGTTGACCTTGCCGACGACGAAGCCTTGGTCGCCAGCGTTCGAGAACGGCTGACCCTTCGCAGTCGAGAACAGGCCGCGCAGAGCGGTGACGCCATTGGCTTCCTGCGAAGCGCGGTCAGACGCCACATTGGTACGGACCTGAACAGTCGCGTTGACCGATGCAGCCACAGCGTTGATGTCTTCACCGGCGCGCAGGCGGCCGCTCAGTTCATCAGCCTTCTGGGCCAGCAGGCGGGAGTTCTCGCGCTGGGTCCAGGCTTGGGCAAGCATCGGGCGCAGTTCGGCTAGTTCCGGCAGCTTCGATTCACGCACTTCATCGACGCGCAGGGCGAAATACTCGCCCTCGGAGGCGGTGATGACGTCGGACTCGCCACCCTTGGTCAGGGCATAGGCGGTTTCGAGGATTGCCGGCGGCAGGTTGTACGGCTGACCGTTCGGCAGTTGGCCCTGACGGGTGAACGGCGGCAGTTGGGCGATACGGGCACCCGAGGCCTTGGCGGCGTCGGCAATCGACTTGCCCTGGGTGCGGGCATCTTCGAACGCCTTGACGCGGTCATAGGCGATCTTCTTGCCAGCTTCGACCTGCAGTTCGCGGGTCAGTTCCGGACGGGCCTGCTCGAAGGTGATGGCTTGCCCCGGCTGGATGGCCGAGACCTGAGCCACCGTATAGCCAACGGTGCCCTGGATCGGGTCGGTGATGCCAGCAGCGGCCAGACCGAATACGGCCTCGGCAATCTTGGCATCGCCCAGCGCGGTGCGAGGGGTGTTGTTGTACGGAGCCGGTTGAACGCGAACGCCAGCTGCGACTTCCGTAGCCGGCTTACCGGCACGCAGTTCGCCAGCGACCTTACGGGCAGCTTCGAGGGTCGGGACGGTCAGCAGGACGAAGCTGCGCTTCTCCGGCTGGGCCATGGTGTCCTTACGGAACTCAAAGCGTTCGCGCAGTTGCGCTTCGGTGATCGCAGGCTTGGCGTCGTTCGGACCAGGCGTGAACAGCACCAACGACACCTGACGGAATTCCGGCATACGGAGCTGGGCTTCGTTTTCCTTCATGAAGGCGGTCAGTTGAGCGTCGGTCGGAGCCTTGGCGGTACCAGCCATAGCTTGGGTGACGTTGAACCATGCGCCGTCGCGGGTCTCGGTGGATGCAGCGGCCATCAGTGCCGAATAGGCCTTGGGCAGACGAACGCCGGCAGCCAGCGCGCTACCGAAGTGCTGGAAGGTGTACTGGTCGCGCAGTTCCTGCTCCAACATCTCCGGCGTCATGTTCTGTTGAGACAGCGCCTGTTGGTACTGCGCTTCATCAAAACGGCCGGTGATCTGGTTGAAGAAGCCCGGAATTTTGCGGATTTCGGCGACGATCAAGTCCTTGCCCGGACGGATGCCTGCGTTCCATGCCCAGGCCGAGAAGCCCATGCGCATGGTTTGGCTCTCGAGGAACTGGTTCACATAGCCTTGGGCGGCCAGTTCCTCGAAGGTGGCGTTCTTGCCGGATTGTTCGCTGATGTTGGCGCGAACGCGTTCCATGTCGGCGCGGAAGCGGGCAGCATTCACGCTGCGCTCACCGGCGGACACGACATGGCGCGGGCCCAAGTTGGCAAAGATGTCAGACTGAGCGCCAACTACGACGAAGCTCAGAATAATAAGGGCGAAGAGGCCCACAGCCCATTTCGACTTAGAGAAGTTGCGGAACAGGGTAATCATGATGTCGGGAAACCTGTCGGAAACCAGCGTCAGAAGGGCGCTAGACTGCCGTATAGGGTTAGTCGCTAGGGGGCTGCAAGCGGCCAGACCGTATAATTGGGTGCGGGGTTCTGTCTGCGGCGTGAACAACCGCACATTTATACGGGCTGCGCGAAAAAGCCGCTCTGTCCAGCCCGCCACTGGCTTGGCGCGGGGCAGGGGGTGTGGCTTAAAGAGGCCATGACCGAATCTCTGAAGCTGATCGCTGGCAACTGGAAGATGAATGGTGTGGGGGAGAGCCTTGAAGAGGCTGCTGCCCTGCGCGTCGCTCTGGATGCCGAAGCCGCAAATTGCCGCGTCGCCCTTTGCCCGCCGGCTACTCTGATTGATCGTATGGCCGCAACACTGGGTGGCTCGGCCATCGAAGTGGGCGGTCAGGACTGCCACGCGGCTGCTAGCGGTGCGTTCACCGGTTCGGTGTCGGCCGAGATGGTCGCCGATGCGGGAGCCAATCTCGTCATTCTGGGCCACTCCGAGCGCCGCGCCGGTTTTGGTGAAACCGACGCCGATGTGGCCGCCAAGGTCGATGCTGCCCTGTCGGCTGGTCTGGAGCCGATTATCTGCGTGGGCGAAACGCTGGAACAGCGCGATGCCGGTCAGGCTGTTGCTGTTGTCAGCGAGCAAGTCATGCAGTCGCTGCCGCAGTCGCTGTCGTGCAAGCCGTTCGCTGTGGCCTACGAGCCTGTCTGGGCCATTGGTACGGGTCTGACCCCGACGCTTGAACAGATCGAAGAAGTACACGTGGCCGTGCGCGCCGCCATCGTGGCCCGTCTGGGTGCCGGTGGCGAGAAGGCTCCGATCCTGTACGGCGGCTCGGTAAAGCCGTCGAACGCCAAGGAAATCCTGAACGTGAAGGAAGTCGGCGGCGCACTCGTCGGTGGCGCTTCGCTCAAGGCCGAAGACTTCCTCGGCATCATTCGCGCCGTCTAATATAGCGGCGGGGTTTGCTCCCCGCCGCTATCAATGTTAGAGGCCGCCTCTTGATCGGCGCACTCACGCGCCCACATGAATGTCACCATGCTTCAGACCATCCTGCTCGTCGTAATGTTCATTATCTCGGTCGCACTGACCGGGGTGATTCTGCTGCAACGCTCCGAGGGCGGTGCCCTGGGTATGGGCGGCGGCAATTCCGGTTTCATGACCGCACGCGGCGCAGGTAACCTGCTGACCCGCACCACGGCCATTCTGGGCGGGGCCTTCTTCATTTGTGCTATCGCCCTGACCATCGCCGGCAACATGGAGCGCGGCTCGCGCTCGGTTATCGATGCCGATGCTGTTGGCTCGATTGCTATCGGCGAACCGGCCCAGCCGCAGGCCGAGCAACCGGCCGCTCCGGCACCGGCTCGACCGTCGACTATGTCGCTGGATGATCTGGAAGCCAGCCTTCCGGCAGCCGCCGCACCGGCCCAACCGGCACCGGCAGCTCCGGCCCAGTAAGAAACTGGAAAAACTCGACTTTAAGAGAGGCGCTCTGGCAACGGAGCGCCTCTTTTTTGTTGTGAACAAGCCGATGGTCTAACTCTTTTCGGCTGACGCGCGCGGCGAAATGGGTTAGGGTTTCCGCCCATGCCTAGATATGTGTTCATCACTGGCGGCGTGGTTTCCTCCCTTGGTAAAGGCCTCGCTTCCGCCGCTCTTGGCGCGCTTCTTCAAGCGCGCGGTTACAAGGTTCGACTGCGCAAGCTCGACCCCTATCTGAACGTCGACCCCGGTACGATGTCGCCCTACCAGCATGGTGAGGTGTTCGTGACCGACGACGGCGCAGAGACGGACCTCGATCTGGGCCATTACGAACGTTTCACCGGTGTTTCGGCCGCCAAGTCCGACAACATCACCACCGGCCGCATCTACTCGACGATCATCGAGAAAGAGCGCCGGGGCGATTACCTCGGTGCGACGGTGCAGGTCATTCCGCACGTCACCGACCAGATCAAACAGTTCGTCCTCAATCCGG
>NZ_JSYD01000078.1:0-2012 GCF_054824005.1 Brevundimonas sp. GN22
GTTCAATCCCTGTCGCGTCCACCATTCTCTTCAAATACTTAGGCATATCTAGGCGCTTTCCTTGCGTGGTTGGCCCATGTTTCGCCCGCGAAACGCAGCGCGCGCCGCGGGCAGATAGTCGGGCGAATGGTGCCCGTAAACTTCGCGAATGATCTTTTCGGATGTGCCCGTGTATCCGGCGACCTCCCAAGTGTTCACGCCGTTCTGAAGCATCCACGTGATGCAGGTGTGCTTGAGAGTGTGCGGGGTCACATCAGAGCCCAACTTCGCCCTCTCTCTTGCTCTGGCCCACCCTGTTTTCTGACGCTGCGTTAGCCTACCGTCATACTCACAAGGGCCATGGAGGGTGATTTCCCTCCAACGCCTCAGGTGAGGCGCGAGGCGGTCTGGGATGGGGGCAGGCGTTCTCTTCTTGCGGCTATCGGCTTCACCAGCGCCGCGGCGATAGAAAACGCCTTCGTCCAGATCAAACCACCCGCCCTCGCTGTTCACGCCCCACCGCATCTGGAGCACTGCCTCGTGGCGCGTGCCGGTGTAGAGCGCGATGAGAATGAAGCGGGCGACGTGGTAGGACGGCGGACCGACACGCTTCCAACCGTGCCCTCTGCCTTGGCTGTCAACGCGAGCAGGGGAGAACCCAAGAGCGCCAGCTACCAGCCTTGCAGCCTCAGGGCGCGTCAGCCATCGCTCGCGGCGAGGTGCCTTGGCGGGCAGGTCCACAAAGACGGGCTTGCTGATCTTGCGGGCCTTGTACGCATGGTTGAGCGCTGCCGACAGCGTTTCAAGCTCTCGCCTGGCCGTTCCCTGAGCCACCGGCTTGCGGCCATTCAGGCCTGCCATTCGTGCGCGAGTGTATCCGGTGCACGTGCTGGCCGTGATATCCCAACACATATGATCCCCCCAAAAGTCGAGGAGGGGAGGGACGTGGTACCCCACTAACTCAGGGTGTGCATGACTGGGCGCAACTTCTTCGACGTACAGGCTCAGAACGTCTGCGACCGGGATGTGAGCGGGATCACCGTCCCCCCAGTTCTGGGTGTGCTTTTGCGCGAGGTAGTCCGCGAAGGCTTTTTCAGCCTCTCTGACGCTGCCAGGGCCGCAGCCCGTGCTGATCTCGTGTCCACGGTCGAGGATGACGTAAGTGGCCTCTCGACCCTTGCGCTCTCTGAGGTAGAGGCGGGGTGGCTTGGCTGAGCGCGGCATTGGTCGGTCATCCTTTCGATAGCCTCACGCGTGGTGTGCAGCTTGTTGGCGAACTTCCACCCCTCGAGGTTTCCAAGAGCGATTTGCTTGCGAAGCCATTTGGCGCTGACCTCTCCACTGGGAAAGGCATGGCGGGCAGCTTCATCTAGACGTAAATACGTAGAGGCCACCGGCTCGCTCATCAGCCTGCCTCTCGGTCAAGCGCGGCCACCAGCTTTTTGTAGGTAACATCGACGACGTGAAACGATATCGTGGCGTCTTTTCCTAGCTCAGACCATGCGTCGTGGAGAATGCTGGTTCTATCGCCGTGAACATTCCATGGCATAACTTCTGCTCGGTCCTTGCTGAACACCAGGAGTGTCGTAAAGGGGCCGGGGTAGAGTTCTCCGGGCTCTCTAGCTGGACGAGGCGTGCCGTCGCTTAGTGGCAAGGGGATATGTTCTCCGACGTGGGCAAATGCGGCTCCTGCCTGAAAGGCGACGGCTGCCTCAAACCCGCTTTTCATAATTTCGGATGCGAGTGCGATTTCCATCAGGTTGAAGAACGTAAACTTGCGCCGCGCGCCAGTTCCCGGGGACTGATCGCGCTGTCCGACAATCAGCCCCCGGTGGAGCCACGCTTGAAGTGTGGGAGCCTTGATGCCGAGAAGGTTCACCACTTGGGAGGTCGTAAAGGTGTGGTTGGCGTATTGCATGCGGCGACCATCACACACACCCGTCCCAGCGTCAAGTATGCAGTGTGCATATTATATATTAGCCCCGAGCACATCGCGGATTAGTGACAGGGCGCAAGCATCTGACCAGTCGTGA